>NZ_CAUVXI010000063.1:0-24104 GCF_963555845.1 Protofrankia sp. Cas8
CGCCGAGTGGTGGATCGAGAACGGCGAGTTCCTCTCCAAGGGCGGCTTTTATCACGAGGTCGCCCCGCAGCTGATCCTCATGGGGTACCTCCAGCGCGTCGTCAATGGTGGCGGCTCCATCGCGCGGGAATACGCCGTCGGTGCCGGCCGCGTCGACCTGACCATCCGCTGGCCCTACACGACCCCCGGCGGCACCCGCGACGTCCAGCGCGAAGCGATCGAGATCAAGACCTGGCGCGCGACCAAGGCGGACCCGCTCCACCAGGGCCTCAAGCAACTCGATCGTTATCTCGACCGACTCCAACTCGACACGGGCACCCTCGCCGTCTTCGACCAGCGCCCGAGCGCTGCCGCCATCGACGAGCGCACCGCCATCACCGAGACCGTCAGCCCCGGCGGTCGCGTGATCACGCTGCTTCGCGGGTAACGCGGCGGTAGGGCTCGCCGCGTCCACCGTGGACGTACTGACCGCGGACGCCTACCTGCTGGGCGCCATGACGGCCGCGGGTCTCATGCAATGATCGCAACCGTCCGTAATGGCCCAACGCACCGCCATTCGCGCTACTTTTGCGACCAAAACCTCGGTGCGTTCGCCGGGAAACCGCTGAGCCGATGCGAGACCTACCGGGTGGCACCGTCAAGGATCTCGGCGAGCTCGGCGGGGCGGCTGAACATTGGCCAGTGCCAGGTAGGTAGCTCGGCGTACCGCCAGATGTCGCCAGCCATGTGCCGGAAGGCCGGCACGGTTGCCGCCATGGCGCGGACCTGTTCGGTCGTGAAGGTGCAGAGGATCGCCAGTCGGGGCAGCTTTTCCCACCTGCCGGTCAGCCGTGCTGGTGAGGTGGCGGTCGCCCAAGGCTGCGGGACCGAGTTGGTGGTGAGCGCTTCAATGGCCGCTTCGTCGACGTCGGGGACGGGGGCGGCGAGCGTCGCCCACGGGGGCGGCGGTAGCTGCCAGCCGTCCCCGTAGTTCGCGACGAGTTCCGCATTGGTCGTCTGCTGCTCGGGCGGTGCGAATTCGTTTTGCGACATGCCGTCGGGCAGAGGGCCGGTGTCGAGGTAAACGAGTTGCTCAATGCGCTCGGGGAGCCGGTCGGCGGCACCGGTGATCACCAGGCCGGCGTAGCTGTGTCCGACGAGGATCACGTCGTGAAGGTCCCGCGAGGCCAGCAGGTTCACCACGTCGTTGATGTGGGTTTCCAGGTCGGTATCGGGCCGCGCCTGACCGGCCCGCTCGGCCATGCCGGTCAGGGAGACCGGATGCACATTGTGCCCGCGCTCACGCAGTGGTTGGGCAACGGGGCGCCAGGCCCATGCGCCGAGCCAGAATCCGGGAACGAGTACGTAGGTCGCCATGTGGTCAACGTAGAGTTGATACCGGACAACATCCGACCGGATTGGCGGAGAATCTTGGCCCGGCCCACGGCGCGCGTGCTCGCTCTGCTCGGGTTGTTGCAGGCTGGCGGCCAGCACACGGTCGGTGAGCTCGCTGAGCGTCTCGGCGTCGATGAGCGGACCGTGCGCCGTTACGCCGAGCACCTTGCCGACCTCGGCATCCCGATTGAGGCCCGTCGCGGCCGCTACGGCGGCTACCGGCTGGCGCGTAGCTACAAGCTCCCGCCACTCATGCTGACCGACGACGAGGCGATCGCGGTCATGCTCGGCCTCACTGCCGGCCGTCGCTCCGGGCTGCTGACCACCGAGGTCGCCGCGGCCGATAGCGCGATGGCGAAGGTGCAACGCGTCCTGCCGGGCGCACTGGCGAACCGCTTGGGCTCGCTGCTGTCCACCACACGGTTCACCGCGCCCAGCCGAGTAGGTGTTCCGCCCGGGGCACCCGTCCTGCTTGAACTCGCCGAAGCCGCCCACCAGCGGCGCACCGTCACCATTGACTACACCGCATGGGATGGGCGCAGCGGTCAACGCTCGCTCGACGCGTACGGGCTCGTCTTCCATGCTGGCCGCTGGTACGTGACGGGGCGTGACCATCTCCGAGGTGAGGTCCGCACATTCCGACTCGACCGCATCGCCCAGGTCCGTCCTGCTGACGGCAGTTACGACGTACCGTCTGGCTTCGACCCCGCCGAACATGTGCTGGCGGGAATAGCGGCCGTGAACTGGAAGCATGAGGTCGCCGTGGTACTACACACCACGCCCGACGAGGCGAAACGACGGCTGCCACCAACCATCGGCACACTGACCGAACGGTCCGACGGGGTCTTGTTGAAAGCCCGAGTCGAAAGGCTCGACGGTATGGCCCAGATGCTCGCCGGACTCGGCTGGTCCTTTACCATCGACAATCCCGACGCCCTACGTGCGGAAGTCGCCGCCCTCGCCGATCGACTCAAGGCCGCCGTGGCGTCCAGCCCCTTCGGAAGATGAATCTGACCGGGTCCACACGGATCCAGGGCGGCGTGTTTTCTCCGTGTAGACCAGAGCGAACGTCTGTAACGGGAGTAGATCGGAGTCCCCATCGCGAGGCATAGGTCATTTCGGTGACATAAGCGAGATGATCGCCTGGAAACCGCGCGCTAGAATAGCGGTTGTGCCCACGCTCCTAGTAGTCCACCACACACCGTCGCCCACGATGCAGGCGATACTAGAGTCCGTCCTATCCGGTGCCCGTGATGAGGCTATCGAGGGCGTGGCAGTGGAGGTGCGCCCGGCGCTGTCGGCTTCCGCCTCAGATGTGCTGGCGGCTGATGGTTATCTTTTGGGCACGACGGCGAACATTGGCTATATGAGCGGCGCCATGAAGCATTTCTTCGATCAAGCCTATTACCCCTGTTTGGAGGCGACGGTAGGTCGCCCCTACGCCCTGTATGTCCACGGTGGCTCCGACACCACGGGCGCGATCCGCAGCGTGGAGACCATCGCCACGGGCTTGAAGTGGAAGCGGTTGCGCGAGCCGGTGACGGTGCTCGGTACCCCGGACGCGAAAGATCGAGAGGCGTGCTGGGAGCTGGGAGCGACGGTCGCTGCGAGCTTGATGCCGTAGCCGACCGGCGCCCCGCCTCGTGGGCCGGGCATCCATTTCGGCCAGATGGGGTTACGGGGAGCATCGTTCCCGTGACCAGGGGTCGGTTCCTTTCTGACCGGATCTACTACTCCGGACTCGATGCCACCGCCGGTCGGCCATATGCCGTGTACGTGCACGGGAACTCTAGACACGACCGGAGAGGTCTGCGGAGTCGAGACCATCGCCACCGGGCTGAGATGGAAGCGCTTGTGGGAGCCGCTGCGATCGTCGGCGAGGTGGAGGCCGCTGCACGCGAGGCCCGCTGGGAACTCGTCGCCACGGTCGCCGCGAGTTTCCCGACCTGGCGATCGTTCGCTGGTCTTCTTCAGGGCGGCGGCCGCGACATCCAGGGGCAGGTCCTCGTGGAGGTTTCTCCGTGCCTGCGCGACGGCAGCGCGATCTCGACGTGCGGAGGCCGAGGCGAAGCGCAATTGCTCGTCAGTGATTACAGGTGATAGACGTCCCGCCGATGCCGGATGGAGTGGATCTCTACAAGATGCTTGGCCGCGTCGATCCGATAGATGATGCGGTAGGTTCCTCTGCGCGCCGAGTAGAAGCCATCGAAGGGCTCGTCCAACGGCTTTCCGACTCGGTGGGGATTTATGGCGATCGCTCGCTGGATCGTCTCCAGTGCGGCGGCCGCGACCTCCAGGGACAGGTCCTCGTGGAGGTTTCTCCGTGCTCTGCGCGACAGCGCGACCTCGTAGGGCGCGTCGCTGGCGGCCTTCACTCGTCCCTGGCCCGCCACTCGTTCAGTTCGGCCACGACCTCGTCCAGGGCGAAGGTGTCGCCCGTGGCGAAGTCGTCCCTCGACTGCCGCAGATCCGCGAGAGCCTCGCCGTCCGACAACAGGTCGAGGGTCTCCCGCATCGACTCGTACTCCGCGACAGAGATCAGCATCACCTCCGCACGCCCGTTGCGGGTGATCGTAAAGTGATCATGCTCTCGTGCGACCCGCTCCGCCAGTTCGGCGATCCGGGCCTTCGCCTCCGTGATCGGTATGGTCTCCATGAGGGCCATAATAGCGACCGGTCGTTATTCTGACCACTCTGGCGACCGGGTGGCCTGGACGTGGCGGGCACGAGCGCCTGCCCGCAGGCCAGAGGCCATCGCGGGGATACACATGCCGCCGCGCTGCCAGGTGCTGGTGCTCCTGCCAACATGCGAATGGCGGGTTGGCGGCAGGTTGAGCTGGGCGTCCGCGGGGTGCAGGTTGGCCGCCCCCGGCGACCGGTAGGCCATCCGGGTGGCAGTGACCGAACCGAACACGGTGGTCAGGCTCCGCTGGTGACCCGGCTCGACCCGGGTGTGAGCCACTCCGGCCACGTCGGTGACGTCTTCGCGGTGCGGTTCGGCGGCGGCGCGATGGTCCAGGTGCGCGTGGAACTGTGATGACCGTCGAGCTGCTCGCCACCGCTGATCGTCTGACTGCCCGGGGCAGCGTCCCACGGCGACAATGATCAGAAGCAGGGTGGGTCGTAGGGGACGTCGGGCAGCACGGCCGTCCACTCGGCTTCGGTGAGCTGGTTGGCCCGGTCCGCGCAGGCGGCCCGGGTGACCTGGTCGGCTGCACGTTCTGCCGCGAGCAGTCGGGGCCCACCGCCGGACGGTGCGGTCGCTGCTGCTGGGGACTGTTTTGGAAGTCCCGAAACAAGATTGACTGTGGCACGACTCGCCGATAGAAAGCCTCCGAGGAGGCGAACGCTACTGGGACCGTTGCTCGCCCGGTGCCAGTTCGCGGGCGGCTGCCAGGCGGAGGTGGTCCGTAGAGTGGCGGCGATCTGTCCGTGCCCCGTGGCCGTGGAGGGTGGTGGCTCACTGGTTCAACACCGCCGGGCCGTGTGTGCCCAGCGATCATTACATGATTCCGGCGTCGGCGCGGCTACCCGCGCGATCCTCGCCCGGATCCGGGACCGGGCGAACGTCGACCTGCCGCCGGAGCTGCGCCCACCGCCGTGGCCCGAAGCACCCGACGGAGGACTGCTGGCGAGGGCGCTGCAAACCTGGTCGCAGGCCTGCCCGCGGCCAGTGGTGCTGTTCCTCGACGAGATCGACGCTCTCGAGGGCCGGACGCTGGTCAGCGTTCTCGGCCAGCTACGCGCGGGCGCGGGTGACCGGCCGGCTCACTTCCCGGCCTCGGTGGCGTTGTGCGGCCTACGAGACCTTCGCGACTACAAGACGGCGGCTGGTGGCAACGCGAACCGGCTTGGCGGGCCCAGCCCGTTCAATATCATCGTTGAGTCGCTGCGCCTGGGAAACTTCACCCTCGACGAGGTCCGGGACCTCTATGGCCAGCACACCGCCGACACCGGCCAGATGTTCACTCCCGAGGCCGTGGAGCTGGCGTTCGAGCTGACCGGCGGGCAGCCGTGGCTGGTCAACGCGCTCGCGAACGAGATCGTCCGCAAGATGGCGGTGCCCGCCTCGGCAGTGGTCACTGCCGATCACGTCGAGGAGGCGAAGAAGCGGCTGATCCAGGCCCGGGCCACCCACCTGGACTCGCTGGTCGACAAGCTCTACGACCCGCGCGTCCGCGCCATCATCGAGCCAATGATCACTGGCCTCGCCCCCGCCACCAGGCCCAACCCCGACGACCTGCAGTACGTCCGCGACCTTGGCCTGCTCGCCCCGGACGCACCGGTCCGGCCCGCCAACCCGATCTACAACGAGGTCATCGTCCGAGTCCTGACCGAGAACGTCTTCGACTACGTCGCCGAGGTCCCGGGCCCGTGCGCCCATGTGCTCCCCGACGGTCGCATGGACTTCGCCACGGCCACCAGCCCCGCTGGTCGCGCGATCACTCTGCTTCGCGGATAAAGGCGAATCTAGATGGCTGGTGTTTATGGCAACAACGACACCACCGGCGCCGTGTGAGCGGTCGAGACCATCGCGACCAGCCCGTCACGATCAGGGCGCTCCTCGCAGCCGCGTACCACCGATCGCAACCCTACGGAATCGGCCGCCAGGCGACCGCCAGCCACTCCAGGTCCACCTGGTCGCCTACCCGGGCCTCCGCCTCGTTGGTGAAAAGCGCGTCGGTCTTGCGCAGAACGAGCGTGTAGGGGCGACCCTGGCGCCGGGTGACATGGCCTACGGGCAGTTCGGCGACGTCGATCCGGGAGTGGACGTGCCGTCTGCGCGGCTCGGCGAGCGGCCAGTCAAACGTGCGCCGGTCCGGGTCCGCCAGGAATGCGCCGAGCTCCTCGCACAGGTCACAGGAGCAGCCGGCCGGGGGCAGCGTGACCGACCAGTTCCCAGCCGCGCGCGGCGGCTGGGCCAGCCGGGCGCGCAGCCGTGCCGCGCAGTCGGCGGCCAGGTCGCCGAAGCCAGCCTCGCGGCGGGCGCCGTCGTCGGGCAGTTCGGCGGCGGCGCGCAGCATCGGCACTTCCAGCGCGGTGACGGCGTCCCCCTTCCGCCGGAGATGGCCGGTCACCGCGTCCCGGGTGCCCACATCCCGCAGCACGGCGGCGGCCCTCAGTATGGAGACGAGCGGTCCGGCCAGGTCAGCGAGTGCCCTGTCGCGGTAGCTGGGCGACGACGACGCGAGCGTCGTGTCGATATCCCTGCCGGCCCACGTCCACACCAGGTCGAGAATCACCCGCGCGGCCGTTGCGCCGCCGGCCTCGCGCGCGGCGGACAGCCCCGAGCACAGGCCGGGAAGCTCGTCCGCCACCCACCGCCGCCGTTGCGGCCCGCCGGTGTAGGCCCACCCGGGCTGCTGCGCGCCGAACCACGTCGCCAGCAGGTCCGCAGTCCACTGCTCGCCGTAGGCGCTGACGAGTCCCGCGAACGCGTCGGCGTTGTCGGCCGTCAGGTTCTCCGCCTGGAAGGGGCACAGCAGCGCCGTCGCGGTCGCCCCGTCCGCCAAGGCGTGCGCCGCCCGCAGCGCCTTGCCGAGGATTCCGGCGACCCCCGCCTTCGCCTCCGTGGTCCGCGCGCGCAGGGAGCCGTCCCAGAACGGCTGAAGCGTCGCCGCGGCGAACCGGGCGCCCGCCAGGTCGCCGGCTGACACCATCGCGGCGAGCTCGTCGAGCGCCCAGCCGGGCGAGGTCTCGGCGCGGTTCGCGAAGGACTGCTCCCGAGGCCACACGACGACCGCCGCCCGGTGGTACCAGCGGTCGAGCGTGTTGCCCCAGTTGCCCATGTAGCCCTCGTACTCCGAGGAGTAGGGCTCGAGGTCGTCGGTCCCGGTGGAGGCGCACATCTCGTCCTCGCCCACGTCCAGCGAGACCTCTTCCAGCCGGGTGTCATCCGAGCCGGTCCAGTGCGTGAGCGTGACCTCGCGGACAACCAGCTCCTCGACGACGTACTCGGCGTCGGCGCCCGGGCCCTCGCAGTCCTCGTCGTAGTCGTCGTCCCAGTACCGCTCTCCTCGATCCTCGACGTATTCGCCCGCCTCATAGGCGGTGTGTGTCGTCTTGACGTCGGCGAGCGCGAGGACGGTCTCGCACCCCGTCTGGCCCGCCGCTGCCCGCAGCAGGGATACGCGAGCGGCGTCGGCGCCCTTCAACCCGCTCCAGCCCAGCGCGCGGGAGGTGTACTCGTGGTCGAGGAGGTAGACGAGCCGATTCGGTGGGCCTGCGGCGCGCAGGCCGTAGGGACTGGCCACGGGCGTGCCGAAGTGCTCGCGAAGGAAGCCGGCCAGCTCGGCGACCGTGCCCTCGTCGCCCTCCGGCAGGGCGGTGTCCCCGCGCAGCAGGAGGTTGTAGGTAAGCGCGATCCGATACCCCGACCGCACCGCGGCGACCTCGTGCCTGCAGTCGGCGTAAAAGGCGACCAGCGACAGGTCCGTCTTCGAGCCCCGGTAGGCCATCTTCTCGTCGAGGTGGCGCACCACGAGCTCGCCGCCGGTGTGGCTGGAGGGCAGTACCACCACCAGAGTGCCGATCATCGCGTTGTCCTTCTCGCTGTCCTGATGGGCGCGGAAGAACTGGCCCGGCTCGTACACCAGGAGCGCATGGAGGTCGGCCGTCAGCTCGGCGGCGATCGGCAGGCCCAGCTCGTCTTTTGCCGTCGTCAGAAGAACGTCGAGTGCCTTGTCGTCCCACCGGGCGTGGACGAGGTGCTTCGGGATCTCCCAGGTATCGCGGACGCCCGGGTCGGTCAGCGTCTCCTCGCCGCGGCCGAACCGGGCGGGCTGGCCGAGGCCGAGCAGCTCGCGGGCCTGCTCGGGCCGGACCGGGAAGGTCACGGGCCCGACGCCCTCGACTTCGAGGCTCAGGTCATCCCTACTCGCCGTCAGCTCCACGCTGAACGCGGACTCCGCGTCGCCTCGCAGCATCCTCGCCAGCCGGTCACGCGCCACGGTCGCCATTGCCCAAGCCCTCCGATAACCCCAGGAAGCGGTACCTCTCGCAGAATCTAGAGGACTGGGCGCACTCGACCGGTCTCGGCACCCAGTCGTGTGCGCCGGGTGAGACTCAGCCCAGGGCGGGTCGGACCCGGGTCGGACCGGCGAGCACCTGGAACAGATCGTCGTCCTACCAGGCCGGGAACTCGAGGCGACCAGGCGCGCCGATGACGCCGTCAAAGAGGCCGTTGGCGAGAACCCGGGTGATGACGTTGCGGTAGACCGGGTTGGCGATCTCGACCGTCGCCGCGGTCCGTCGGACCAGGCCGAGGTCGGTGGTATAGGCGAGGTCGTCGGAGAACGGGTCGAACCGGACCTCTGCGCCGGCGAGGATGGGTTCGATGATCCGCCGGACGCGCGGGTCGTGGAGCCGGTCGAGCAGGGAATCCAGGTGCGTCTCGCGCGTGACGCTGATCCGTTCGGCGGCCTGGTCGACGTGGTCGCCTGTGATCGTCGTCGTGGGGACCTTCATACGGTGCACGATCTCGTATGCGAGGGCATTGACCAGCCAAGGCTGACCCATGGTCAGCGCATAGGCGTACTCGACGGCCTGGGGGATGAACCGCTGGCCGGTGTCGGCGGTGTGCTGCCCGTAGAGCTCACGGACCTCGTCGAGGGTGAAGTCGTCCAGCCACAGGGACGTCACCTTGATGTTGAACGGACTCGGCGACGTCAGCCTGGCCGGATCGCCGTCCGAAGCAACTCTGTAATCGCGGATGTCGCGCAGGCCGCAGAGAACGATCGACGCGGGGAAGCCGGTGGGGCGGTCGCGGTAACCGTCGCGCAGCTGGCCGAGGACGCTGAGCAGGGTGCGTCCGCCGAGGGCGTCAATCTCGTCGAGGAACAGCACCAGCGGTCGCGGGCAGGCCTCCGCCCAGACGGCGAACGCTTCCGAGAGGAGCCCCTCCGCCCAGCTCTCCGGCCAGGGCGGCGGACGCAGGTCGGCAGGCAGGTTGGTTCGCGAGGTGCGTCGGGCACGCGTGAGGATCGCCCGGGTGGCCGCGCCGACGTCATCCGGCCAGGGCCGGCCCGCCTCCATCGACAGCACGACCGCCGCATAGCGGCCACTCGCGGTCAGTTCCGCGGCGAGCGCCTGCAGCGCTGTCGTCTTGCCTGTCTGGCGTGGGGCGTGCAGGACGAAGTACTTCTTGGCCTCGATGAGATCGGGCGCCTCGGGGAGCCGCTCCGAGGCCGGGATCATGTAGTGGTCGCTCGGCACGCACGGCCCGGTCGTGTTGAACGAGCGCGTCACCATCCACCGCCGTCCCACATGGCCTCAGTAAAACACTGATCACAACTCTACGGCGTTCTGGTGCTACGAGGCACGTAGCATCGTCGCGTCTTGTTTCGTGTGCCGGAAGTCGATGCGGCCGACGAGCGGGTGCTGGCCGAGCTCGAGCGGTTCCGTGGCGAGTTGCGTCACCAGAACGACGTGAGGTGCACGCCCCAGCCCTGCGAAGCCGCGCCCCTGTTACCGGACCCTCTGTGGGAACGATGTGAATCTGGTGTTGTGGCAGGAGCATCAGATTCACATCGTTACGCGCCCCTGCCAGTAGGGATGTGGATCAAGGAGCGGGACTGGGGTGCGTGCCGAGGAGACCGCGGCTCGGCGGATGTGGCGGCTGTTCGAACCGGTGCACGCCGTCACCTACCTCGCGCCGGCCTGCGCTGGAAGCGCCTGCGCGACCCGGTCACCGTGGTCGGCGAGATGGACGCCGCCGCCCGCGAGGCTTGCTGGGAACTTGGCGCCATGTCGGCCGCGAGCTTGGCCACCTGGCGGGGCAGTGTAATACTCTTACTTTGAGAAGTAGGAGGCGTCGATGCGGATCACGTCCAAGGGTCAGGTGACGATCCCGGTAGAGATCCGGGAGAAGGCCGGCCTCCTCCCGGGCAGCGAGATTAAGATCATTCTCGATGACGACGGCGTCCACATCGTGCGCGTGGAGTCAGGTCCGGGCGATGGGCGCGGCCAGCGCATTGTGCGCCGGCTTCGTGGCACGGCTCCGCCGGGCATGTCCACAGATGAGATCATGGCGCTCACCCGCGGCGAGTGACTTCCGTCCTGGTTGACAGCAACGTGCTGCTCGACCTGCTTGGTGACGATCCCCGGTGGGGCGACTGGTCTGCCGATGCGATCGCGGCGGCCGCGGACGAGGCGCAGCTCGTCATCAATCCTGTTATCTACGCGGAGGTCTCCGTCCGCTATCCGCGGATAGAGGATCTCGATGACACGCTCCGGCCAGAGGTATTTCGACGAGACAGCCTCCCGTACCCGGCGGCCTTTCTTGCTGGCAAGGCCTATACGAACTACCGCCGACGGGGTGGGACGAGGACGTCGCCCCTGCCAGACTTCCTGATCGGCGCACACGCGGCCGTCGCCGGCTATCGGCTGCTTACTCGCGACGCCGTCCGGTACCGGACGTACTTTCCGAAGGTCGAGCTGATCGCACCTTGATGTTCGGCGCCCCGGACGCGGCCGCTGCGAAGCCTGCTGGGAGCTCGGCGCGGCTACCTCCGCGGCCCTGATGCCCTGATGGGTATGCGGGCGGGGCGGCGGCGATCCACTCACGGTTGTCTGCGACCTGTCCGCCGCCGATCGTGAGGCCTGTTGGGAACTTGGTGCCACGGTCGCGGCCAGCCTGATGCCGTAGTGGAGTCGCGGCCTCCTGGTAAACGCGCGCGAGTCTTGGCTTGACGTCTCTCCTCCGGAAACCACATCAGTAAGGTTTGTTCCCATGGACGCAGGTGCGGGGCAGGTTATGATAACCATTCCGGCGGGGCGGGTGGCGCTGTCGGACCGGCGAACGCGGCGCACGTGGTCGGTCGACCTTGCTCCCCACCAGCTTGCCGTATTTCCGGTTACTCAGGCGCAGTACGCACGTGTCATCGGGAGAAATCCGAGTACCGCCAAAGGGGACCGGCTGCCCGTGGAAGGTGTTTCCTGGTGGGACGCCGTCCGGTTCTGTAACGCGCTGTCCCAAGGCGAAGGGGTGGCACCGGCATACCGCATCCGCGCCGGCGAGAACGTCGATAGCGATAATGTCGAATGGGATACCTCCTCGCTCGGATATCGGTTGGCGACCGAGGCCGAGTGGGAGCACGCATGCCGCGCCGGTACGACGGGTCCGCGGTACGGACCGCTCGACGACATCGCGTGGTATGGGTGGAACACGGAGGATCGAATCCGCGAGGTGGGCGGAAAACTGCCCAACCGGTGGGGACTGTATGACATGCTGGGAAACGTCTGGGAATGGTGCTGGGACGTGTACGACGCCGAAGCGTACGGCACCTATCGTGTGCTCCGGGGCGGTGGATGGGCTGACGAGCAGTGGAGCTGCCGGGCATCGGTGCGGCGCCGTAGCCATCCAACATTTCAGATCGACGACGTGGGATTTCGCCTCGCGCGTTCGCTCCTGCTCTGATCGGCCTGTCGATTGGATGTCGTGACGAGCAAACCTTTTGCTACGCCGCCGGGGTGTCGGTGCCGCGCAGGATGTACAGGTCGTCGCCGAAGACCGCCGTGATCTGGATCTGGCCGCCGAGGGCCTGGACGTAGCGGGCGATGACGTCGACGGTCGAGACCTCGCCGCGTTCGATCTGGGACACCCGGCTTTTGCTGATGCCCATGGACTCGCCAACCTCGATCTGGGTGAGACCGAGAAGTCTTCGGCCCCCCGGACGCCGCCGATCGCGAAGCCTGTTGGGAACTCGGCGCGACCACGGCCGCGAGCCTTGTGATGTAGGTCCGCGACCGCTCGGGGACGTCGGACGGCAGACTGTTGCGACCTGCCGCCGGTCAGGCCTGGGGCCGCTCACCAGCACCCCGAAGGGATCAGGACTCTGCCTGTGGTCAGGCCTGAGGCGCTATTGCGGGGCCGTTTCGTCCTTCCGGGCGACACGCTCCCGCGCTCCCGCAGCACATCGGGGTAGTTTCTCGGCGCGGCCATTTCATTCGTTTCGTCCTTGTTTGACCGTCTTCAACAACCCCTGCACGGAACAATGCGCGGCGGGATTGGGCACCGGGAGACTCAAGCCGCGGCGAGGATGGTGGCGGCTACGCGGTCGGGGTGGTCGAGGGGGAGGAACGTGCGGCCGCCCGCAACGGTCTCGAGGGTCGCGTCGGCGAAGGTCTCGGCGAGGCGTCGACCAAGGTCGACGCGGAAGTAACGGTCGGCGTCGCCCCACAGGAGGCGGACTGGCTTCGCTACCTTCCCGAGCCGTGTCGAGACGTCGAGCAGGTCCCTCGGGTCGATGCCACGGGCCAGTTTCGCCACGTCGCGTCGGACGCTCCCGTCGGCCAGCGGCCTGACCCAGGCACTGGTCATCTCGGGGTCGAAGGGCCGGCTCGCCAGAGGGCCGAATCCGAGTCGACCGTGCCGCAGCCGCACGGAACGGAGGCTGAGTGCGATCATCGAGACCAATGCCGGGTGGCGGAGCGCGCGCACGAGCAGCGTGAATGGGGGAGGGGGAAATGTGTCGAACGCGTCGCAGTTGGTCAGCACGACCCGGCCGATACGGGCCGGGTCGGTGTCGAGGACGAACTGGGCGATCGCGCCGCCGGTGTCGTTGCCGACGAGGGTGACGTCCCGCAGGTCGAGCGCTGCGATGAGGTCGAGCACCAGGCGGGCAACGCCCCGCGGGGTGAGGTCGGCGTCGGGATGCATCGGCGTCGGGTGGGCTCCAAGGGGCAGGCTCGGCGCGTAGCTGCGCACGCCGCGCTCGGCGAGCAGGTCGGCCACGGCGGCCCACAGCTGGCCGTCAACGAGGAGCCCGTGCAGGAACACCACCGGCGGCCGGTCGGACGCGTGCGGCCCCGCCGCGCGATACGAGACTTGGCCTTGGGGCAGGTCGATGACGTCAACAGACAGTGAGGCGTCCATGACAAAAAACATACAGACAGACTGTATGTAAAACAATAGTGCTGGCGGAGGAGAATCGGTCCGTGCCCGCGTTGCCAAGCCCAGAACCGCAGTCCCAGCGGCGCCGCCAGGTGGACCGTTCCGCGGCGACGCAGGCGGCGTTGATCGCGGCGGGCCGGCGGCTGTTCGCCGAGGAGGGCTTCGCCTCGGTCGGAACGGAGGCGATCGTGGCGGCAGCTGGGGTGAGCCGTGGGGCGCTCTATTACCAGTTCGTCGACAAGTCCGCCCTGTTCGCCGCGGTCGTCGAGGCCGTCGAGGCGGACGTCGCGGCCCGCATCGCGGCCGAGGTCGCTGCCGTGGGCTCAACCGACCCGATCGAGGCGCTGAGGCTGGCCGCGCGTGCCTGGTTGCGGATTTGCGTCGAGCCGGAAGTCCACCGAATAGTCCTGCTCGACGGACCGTCGGTGTTGGGCTGGGCCGAGTGGCGGGAACTATGCGCCCGCCACGTCTTTGGCCTCGTCCGAGACGTGCTCGCTTGGGGTATCGACGCCGGCCGCATCCGGCGGCAACCGGTCGGACCGCTCGCCCACGTCCTCATGGGGGCCAGCGACGAGGCAGCCCTCTACATCGCCCGGGCAAACGACGCCGAGACAGCCCGCGCCGAGATGGCCAACGTTTTCGAGCTCCTCATCGAGGGACTCACCCGCTGAGGAGCCGACCCCTTGGGCCGGCTGACCGCCCTGGTTGATGGTACTTCTGCGATTGCATACATTATCCGATCTTGGAAACGATCGCAGGAAGGCCATACGCCCTGTACGTGCACGGCGGTAGCGACAACACAGGCGCCGTGCGTTCGGTGGAAACGATCGCGACGGGCCTGCGCTGGAAGCTCTGATGGAGACCTGACGCCACGATCCTCGCGGCGCATGCTCTCGTGCTCAAGGCCGCTGCGGCGTTAAATGACGGGTGTGGCAATCCGAAAAGTGACGGTGATGGCCGACTACCGCGCCTTTCCGCTGTGGTCCGGCGAGAGAAGCGGGATGCTCTCGCCCGACGCGCTGCAACTGACCGACGTGCTGCGCGACGAGCTCGTCCGGTGGTCGGCCGACTACGACCGCTGGCTGAGCGCTAACGGCTACTGCTGGCCGAGCGAACAGGTCCAGACCGACTGGAACGAGCGAGGCTACGCACTGGCGGGCCGCGTCGCCCAGGAACTGGGGTCCTCCTACGAGATCGCGTTCTTCGACGAGCTGCTGCAGCGCACCGTCGCAGTGACCGCTTGATTCCGCCCTGCTTTAGATCTTCTGTCCGATCCGTCGCGTCCAGGCAGTCCCTGATCAAACAAAAGATCTACAAGGAGCTCTGACATGCGATCGACAGCCCGGATTCTTGATGAATCCCAAATCCCAGCGTCCACGCGCGTACGATCGCCAAAGCCATCGGTGGGGTCGACTGGCGCCGCGAGATACACCGGCCGTGAACACCGGTTGCTCCAACTCCAGCGCCAGGCAGGTAACATCGCCGTGGCCGCCGCCGTTGCACGTCAACCCGATGCCGGCGCTGCGGCGACGACTGGCGTACAGGCTGGTCGGTTCGCTAACTCAGGAACCAGCCAGCTCGGCCGAAGGCTCGGGTTCATTCCTGTCGGTGCCTATTTTGCGAACGGTATCGAAATCGTCTTCGACCTCGATCCGGGCGCTCGCGCCCGATACACGGAGTTGCATCCCAGGCAATGGTCCGGTCCCGAAGCGGTCTATTTCAAGACTGGTCCGCCGCTGAGCTCGTCGTGGCAGACGATGCTGCGTGGGAGCGGTAGTGGCGCGGACGACCCCCTGCCAGAAAGCCAGCGGATTACCGACCGCGCAGTTGTCTACGACGACAGCCCCGGCGTCTCGGTGCTGGGACACAGGGGACACACGTGGATACACGTGGTCCAGAACTTCACCGGCTGGGTCCAGGGCCGACCCAGATCGGGGGGTGCAGCGCGACGGCTCACCGAAGCCGTCGCCTGGCACAGCGTCATCAGCGTGGTCAATCCCGAGGCGGGCCGCGATGGTGGTAGCAGTTATCACGAGACAGCGGACACGAGAAGCGGTCCCGGGTGGGTCCCGCTGGACCACCCGGGATTCTGACCGAACCATGCCGGCTCTGCAGGAGAATGAATTCACCCAAACTCCGACACGAAACCGTGTCAGGCAGTTGGGCGTAGTAGGAACTCTCGACGTTGAGAGGTAGCTGGGCGCGGCAGCTGCCGCAAGCCTCATGAACCACGCCTGATACACCGGCATCAGGACACCTTCGCTCACCGGCGGGTTCCAGCACCGGTGGGTTCCGCGATCTCTGCGGCGATCGCCGCGGCCGCCTGGAGAGCAGCGACCATGCCCGCACCGTATCCACGTCAGACGCCCGGTACTACCTGTGGAGATCCCGAACTGTGGAGATCCCAACGAGCTGATCAGTTCCTACGCGCCCCCGAGGCCAGGGCGTCGTCGAGGGAACCGATGTTGACATAGGTCGACAGCCGATGGATCAGCCCGTCACGCAGCAGGAAGAAGTAGCCGAGCCACGCCTTCTCACCGCGGGTAATGATCTCTGTCTGCACGGCGACATACTCGCCGTCAACCAGGATGGGTCCCAGGGTAGTGGCGATGTCACCAGGCGCGAACGCGGTCATCCACTGCCGGTAGTGCTCCGTGACGATCTGCCTGCCCGCACGCAGGCGAACCCCGTTGACGACCATCTCGCCGTCGGGCGCGAACAGTGCGCCGACCGCATCGGCATCCAGTGCCGTGTTCGCCGCGAAATACGCTGCGACAACCCCTGCCGGCTGTGCCAATGCGGCGGGTGCGACGTCGTGGGTCATGGTCGGATTCCTCCTGAGAGTTTCAACGCCGAATCGTGATTGACCGTAGCGTGAGCTCCGGGCTTGTCCTCTCGGCGAACTCAGGGGACTCAGGGGACACCAGAACGGGCACGTCCCGGACGACCTCGACCGCTGCGGTAGCTGCCGCACCCGCGGTTGGCCCGATGATGCCAGATGGGCTCACCCCAGGCTCCCCCATCAGCGGCTCGGACCCAGTGAACCGCGACCGGGCGTCCGCCACCATGCCACCGTCGGCGCTGCCCGGCCACACGGCGGAGGGAGTCACCCGGGTGTCGGGTGTCGGGTCTCGGGTCTCGGGTCTCGGGTGCCGACAACAACGTGAGGTGCGCGCCCCAGCCCTGCGAAGCCGCGCCCCTGTTGCCGGACCCTCTGTGGGAACGATGTGAATCTGGTGTTGTGGCAGGAGCATCAGATTCACATTGTTACGCGCCCCTGACAGTAGGGATGTGGATCAAGGAGCGGGGCTGGCGTGCGTGGCCCAGCTCCGCGACGCCGCGTTCCCAATTGCTGGTCGCTCTTGGTGGGCGTTTGGGAACGTGCTGCTCGACCTGCTTGGTGACGATCCCCGGTGGGGCGACTGGTCTGCCGATACGATCGCGGCGGCCGCGGATGAGGCGGAGCTCGTCATCAATCCGGTGATCTACGCGGAGGTCTCCGTCCGCTATCCGCGGATAGCGGATCTCGATGACACGCATAACCGGTATCGATCCTCATCCAAAGGGTGGCGGCACGCAGCGCCACGCTTGCCTGCCACGGGTACGTACCCATACCCTGATCCGGATGAAGGGAGCTTCCCATGGCTGACGCCAACATCCGCATCCCTACCGATGCGCGCGACCGGCTCGCTGAGATCGCGGCGGCCGAGGGCTTGTCCTTGCGCGCTTATCTCGCCCGTCTGGCGAGCACCCTTCTCACGCCAGCCGAGCGCGCGGCGCGTGCCGAGCAGGCCCGTGCGGAGCTGTTGAAGTGGAACGGCTACGACCTCACCGAGGCGGAGACTGCGCAGGTGGACGCCGATCTTGATCGTCGATTGGCAGAGATACGTACCCGGTGACCGGAGCGCTACACGTCGTTCTCGACGACACCGCCCTGGTTGCCGCCGGCCGCGGCAACGTCCTGGCTTCTCGCCTCATCCACCGGGCACACGTGGAGTCGGGGTGGTTCCTCTATGCCGCGGCATGTGCGCTGGTCGAAGCCGACCGGGCCCGCCCCGGCACGGCCGAACACGTCGCAGCCCTGCCCGCCATCACCGTCGTCGACCTGGATCTACCTGCTGCCCTCTGGGTTACTCAGGACGTCACGTGGGCGCTTGCGCACAGTCGGTATGCCGCCGAGCCGACACCCGATCGTCCCGAAGGCGCAGTCATCGCCACCGCCTCCCCGGACCGATGGAGGGACCAGGCGGTTCGCATTCTCGATCTCAGCCCGTGACACCAGCGCTCTTAGCGGCGGTTCACCGATGGGTTCCGCTGAGCTGGAGGCCGAGGACGCCCAGCACCACCAGCAGCAGCGAGACGACCCGCAGGAGGCTCAGGGTCTCCCCGTAGGCGACCACGCCGATGATCACAATCACCGCGGTACCGACCGCGGACCACACCGCGTAGGCGACGCCGATCGAGATCTGCCGCAGCACGAGGGACAGCAGGTAGAACGAGAGCGGGTAGCAGACGCACACCACCACCGACGGCCACAGCCGCGTGAACCCGTCGGACGCACGCAATGACGTGGTCGCGATGATCTCTGCGGCGATCGCCACGGCCAGCTGCAGAGCCACAACCATTCCCGCACCGTATCCGGGTCGGGTCAGCTCCGGACCGTGATGTGCCGTAGCGCGAGTTCCGGGCTCGTCTTCCCCGCGACCTCCGGCGGCTCACCACAGACCAGAACGGGCACGTCGCGGACGACCTCGACCACCGCGACAGCGCTGGCCTCCCCAGTCGGCCCGCACCAGGCGAGCTCCACGGTCGCGGCCCGTCCGCCGTCGGTGACCTCGGTCCGCGAGGAGGTGATCTCGTGGTCGAGCCAGCCCCAGCCGAACCGTTCGAGCAGCTCCCGCTCGACTACCTGCCCCCACGGGTCGAGCGCGGTGGTGCCACGATACCTGTCACGCAGCGTGGCTGGATGGCTGGAACGGCGCATGATCCCGTCTAGCGTCGACGCATCGAGAAACCCCCAGGCCCGCCCGTCGGGGAGCGTGAACCCGGTCGGGGCGAACCGGTGCCCGCCGGTGTGGCTGCAACGGCGAACCCGTACGCCGGGCCAGGCCGACGCCGCTTCGATCTGCAGGCGGACTCCGTTCCTGCCGCAGCACCGGTCCCGTTGACCATGACCGCAGAGCAGGACCTCGGCGGGCGCTGCCTGCACGATCGTGTCGCTATCCGTGCTATCCGTGCTATCCGTGGCGTCCGTGGCGTCCGTGGCATCTATGCGGCCACCCGCGTCGAGGAGCCGGATGAGCGCATCGACGAGTCGATCACGAGGCACTGTGTGGTCGGTGCCCAGGAAACGGTTGGAGCCCGCTCGACGCCACCGGGTGATCAGCACGCCCGCTCGCGGGTCGAGGTCGTCAATGCCCTCATCGGCCGGGTGCACCGCGAGCAGCCTGGTCCGGTTCAGACCACCGGGCCGGGAATGACGCAGGGCCGCCGCGAAGGCCGGGATTTCACTCACGTCGCGTGGCCACGGCGCGGGCGTCTCGACCAGCAGCAGCGTGTCGCAGGTCAGGGCCGATCCGATCGGGTCGACGCCCTGCTCCCGCGTCCACGGCGCACAGCGGAACGACAGCGTTGAGGAAGTGGTTTCGACGCTCATGGCCCCGCACCACCTTCATGATCGCCGAATTCCAGAAGAATCGTAGACTCCTCTTTATCACGAGCTCACCGACGGCGTGGGCGACGGGAAGCCGGTCGACGACGTCGGCACGACCTGCGGGGTAGGAACGGGCGGTGTGGGTACCGGCGAAAAGGAATGGACAGGCAACGGCTCAACGGTCGTCAGTGGTTCGGGCGGTGACGGCCCCGTCGTGACAATGACGGTGATTTCGGTGGTCGGAGTCACCCCGGTCGGGCCGACGGTGCCCGGCGGAATCACACCAGGCTCGGGCAGCAGGGATTTCGACCCGGTGGGACCCGACCGGATTTCCGGTGTCGGGCCACCGTCCGCGCCCTCAGGCGTCGCGGCTCGGCGTTTTGTCGTACCGGTCGGTACCGCCGCCGGACCCCCTGGAGCCGTGCCCGGCGCCCCCGACACGGGCGTCACCCGCGGTACCGGGTCCAGCAGCGAGTTCCGCGCCGCTCCTTGAGTCGCGTAAAGGAACGCGGACACAAGGATCAGCATCACACCGACGACGCCGGAACCGGCCTCGAGCCATGGCCGCGCGCGAATTCGCAGCCACCAGGTGGGCGTACGTCGGCGCCTCTTCACCCGATCTCCTTACCTACTGTACTTTTCCCCACCTCACCGGTAGGTTCCACACATCCAGTAGGACGAGTCACGACCCGTTCGGGTTGCGATGTGGCGTCGCCCGATCCGTCGCGTCCGTTGCCCGATCCGTCGCGCGGCGGCTGTCTGGCAGGACGCCAGATCTCGGTTCTCCGCCCAGGTCCTCGGGCCGGGCATAGAGCGCCCGGCACACGATGATCGCCTGTTACTCCGGCGCGGGCTTCGACCCGGACCTGCTGACCTCAACCAACGGTGATCGAGTATTGACCATCGGCCTGAACGAGTTGTACGAGCAGTAGGAGCAGTAGGAGCAGCCCTCAAGGATGTGATTCTGGTGCTGGTCCAGCAGCATGAGAATCACATCCTTCGGCTCTGTGGACCGCCGGGTCCTTGCTGTGGACCGCAGCGTCCTTCAGTGGCCGCCGAACATGCCGCCCCGGCCGTGCCCCTGCCCACCGTGCCCCGGAGCATCGTGGTGACCCTGCATCTGGTTGCCGGCGAAGCCAGCCTCGCCAAAGCCGAAGTGTCCAGCGAGCCCCGCACCGGCGAGCGCGTTGTACGGCGGGAGCAACTCACATGGTTGGACGATCACGTAGCCGTCGCCCGAGAACTGCATCTGCCAGCCCTCCCCGGTGTTGCCGCGCGGCCGCCAGGCCGACGACGACGTCACGGCGGCCTGCATCGACACCTGCAGGCTCGATGACCAGCCCACCACCGCGTCGGCGTCCGCAAAGTAGTAGTTCTGTGGCGTGACGCGCATCACCAGCGGCGCGCCCGACGTCACCACCGCGACCTTCCCGTTTCCGGACAGCTCCACCTGGTAGCTACCAGCTCCGGCGATCGAGACCTGGGAATCTATGCGGACGACGTTCCAGTACAGATCCCGGTCGAAGGCGAGCACGTTCTTGCCGTCCACGGTCAGACCGTCACCGGCAAGGTCGAGGATATGCACATCCTGGCCCTGATTGGCAAGAAAGACCGTGCCTGCGCCGGATACCATCATCAGGTTCAGGCCCTCGCCACCCGAGAACAGCGAACGGAACTGGTGGCCCCAGCCCTCCCAGTGTGCGTCAAAGGTCGCGCCACCCTGATAGGCGACCATCGCACCCTTGCGGGCGTAGAACTCCCGCATTCCTTCGGCGCCGAGCGTCGCCTTGAGCATCTTCCCGTTCTGCAGGGTGAAGCGTTCCCCCGACTGCACCTCGGGATTGCCCAACAGGCTGCTGCGAATCCCCCCTCCCGGACCGCCGGGCGGTCCGGGAGGCATTCCCGGCATCCCACCGGACGGTCCGCCCGGGAATCCACCGTGACTCATCGTCGCATCCTCTCACCCACGGACCAGATCACCCGTACAGGCCAGATCACCCGCACGGACCAGGTCACCCACGGACCGACAGGTTCGGTCGCTCGTCCTCGCTCGGCTGCACCACGACGAAACCCTGACCCGAGAAGCCGAGTTGGAACGCCTCACCCGAACCGCGTCCGATCAGACCGCCCAGGCGCGCGGTACGCCGCGGCTGGACCTGTAGGCCGTCGGTATAGGCGACCAGCGCGTCGGTGTCGACGAACGTCGGAGCCTCCCGGGTGTCAAGCACGATCGGGGTGCCCTTCGCGGTCATCGCGACCCAGCCATGGCCGCGGATGACCACGTTGAACATGCCCATCCCGGACAGCATGTTCACCCCGCGGACGCGTTCGATCCCCCACTGGAGGGTTGTGTCGAACGCGAGGATGTTCTTGCCGTTGACCGACAGGCCCTCGCCAGCGAGCTGGGTGACGATGACCTCCTTGCCGTAGTCGGCCAGGTAGAGCAGGCCCTGGCCGACAGCGGTCATCAACGGCACGCCCTCGCCGGTTGCCCACGAGGAAGCGATCCGTCGCAACTGTGGCGGCTGCGGGTTGAAGTCGATCAGACCCTCATAGGCGATCATTGAGCCGACCCTGGCGAACAGGTCCTGCCCAGGCTGCATGACAACCTTAGCAATCTTGGAACCGTGCCTGCTCATCCGGTCCATGATCTGAGTCTGGCCGAAGTGATCCATCAGTGTTCCGTGCACCGCAGCCTCCTCCAGGTTTCTCATGGGCCTCCGGGCGTGCGAGACAAAACATGATCGCACACCCTTTGGCCCTACTGGCTTCCCTCGGGCCTCCGGGTGTGCGAGACAAACCATGATCGCACACCCTTTGGCCCTACTGGCTTCCCTCGGGCCTCCGGGCGTGCGAGACAAACCATGATCGCACACCCTTTGGCCGGCTAGACCTCTAGACCTCGTACGGCTGGACAACCACAAAATGCCCCTGGAAACCCATGAACTGCAGGGCGAGGGACTCACCGCTACTACCGGCGTAGATCTGGCGGGAGATGCGTACCTGGGTCGAGACGCTCACCCGCATTCCGGACGTCCAGGCCACCAGCGCGTTCATGTCGGCGAATGTGGGCCCGGCGACGTTGAGCGTCATCGGCGTTCCCCTGGTCATCACCACGATCGAGCCCTTACCGGACACCTCGAAATGAAAGAAGCCACCACCTGGGATGCCGGCGCTCTCGATCCTCTTGATCTCGGTGTGCAGAGTACTGTCGAACGCCAGGATGTTCTTGGAGTTGATACACAGGGACTGGCCGTCCAGCTCGACGATGTGCAGGTCGGCGGCGTCGTGGGCGAGGAAGACCTCACCGCGCCCCTTGCACGTCATAAGCTTCAGACCCTGCCCCGTGAGCTTGTTCTCCAGCATCCCGCGCAGGCCGGAGCCCTTGTAGTCGAAGTCGATGTCGCCCTGGTAGGCCACCATGGACCCGCGCAGTGCGAGCACATCGGGGCCCTGGCCGAGGGTCGCCTTGACGAGTTTGGCATTCTGCTGCGTCCACCGGCCAGCCGTGGGGACCTCACGGTAAGGGTCCAGGCTGTTCATCGCGCCCGGCGCCACCGGCTGACCCTGCGACGGCAGGATCTCGGTCAGGCCGGCCCCCCCGGATGCCTGCGTGCCGTACCCGGCCCCGGGTTGCGCCGGGTAGCCGGGTTGCGGTTGGCCGGCCCCCGGCTGGCCGGACCCCGGCTGCGGTTGAGTCGGTGCGAGTGACGCGGACGGAGCAGACCCCGATGCCGGCGCCCTTGCCGGCTTGGCATAACCCGTCTCGGGCACCGGAGGCGCCACGGTCCGGGTGGCGCCGGGTGGCGGACCGAAGCCGTCCGGCGCTGCCGGTGGTGGTGGGGTCGGCGTGTCCTCCACATCCCCGCCGAAGGACCGGATCAGCTCGGCGAGCCCGCCGTCGAAACCCTGCCCGACCGCCGCGACCCGCCAGACCCCCTTACGATAGAGATCACAAATCATGACGGCGCGTTCGCTGGTGAAATCCGCGCCGCTGAACGCGTAACGCAGGACCTCGCTGCCACCGACGACGATCCGGAAATAACCCGACGAGATCTGGGACGCGGCCCCGGCTCCGTCGATCGCCGCGCAGAACGACAGCTTGTCGATACCCGCCGGCACCTTCTCCAGCGTCACCCGGAACGACTGGATGTCACCGGCCTGCTCGCCCAGTAGCTGGATCGACGCTTCGGGCGAGGTGGGTTGGTTGAAGAAGACAAAGTACCGGTCGTCGGACAGCTTGTCGTTCGCGTCCAGCCCGAAGCAGGACACGTCCCAGGTCAGGCCGGGCGCGGCGAGCCCAATGCCGATGTAGAGGTCAGTGCCGGGGGTGATCGCGGACAGCTGGCTCTTCTGCCCACGATTGAACTGCTGGACCACCGTGCTCTCCTTCGCCCTTCCTGCCAGCCGGTACCGGGTGAGTCTGCGTCGGGTCAGCCGGTACCGGTACAGCCTGCGCCGGGTCAGCCTGCCTCGCATCCGGTCTGTCGGCATTGCGCCCCATCGGAAGACCAGCCTGTCCGCAACCTGACAGGCTGACAGGTTGACAGGCTGCCGACCGAACGATCCTGCCTCCGCTCACGCTTCCCTCGCCTCGGGAAACTTCAAGGAAGGTAGCAGCTCTGATTACGGACGTGTTCGGCGCAACCGGGTCGCGCGCCGGCTCCGCACAGCGTTCACTGGAGTCATGCGGTACGTCGATGGAGTAACCACGAAAAAGAAGATCTCTGCGATCGGGCTGGGCGCATGGCAGTTCGGCTCCCGGGAGTGGGGCTACGGCGCAGCCTACGCGGCCAGTGAGGCGCCGGCGATCGTCCGGCGGGCGCTCGAACTCGGTGTGACGTTCTTCGACACGGCCGAGGTCTACGCGTTCGGACGCAGCGAACGGATCCTGGGCGGCGCTCTGAAGGAGGCCGGCGCGCTCGAGACGGCCGTCGTCGCCACCAAGCTGTTCCCGGTGCTGCCGGTCGCGCCGGTCGTCGAACAACGCGCGGTTGCCAGCGCCAACCGACTCGGCGTCCGCCAGCTCGACCTCTACCAGGTGCACCAGCCCAACCCGCTGGTCCCGGACACCAGCACCATGCGGGGTATGGCCGCGCTGCAGCGGGTCGGGCTTGTCGACGCGGTCGGGGTCAGCAACTACTCGCTGGAGCGGTGGCAGGCGGCCGAGGAGGCGCTGGGTGT
>NZ_CAUVXI010000063.1:24129-25118 GCF_963555845.1 Protofrankia sp. Cas8
GGACAGCTCCAACCAGGTGCAGTTCAGCCTTGTGCGGCCGCAGGTCGAGCGGGACCTCCTGCCGTACGCGGTGAAGAACGATCGGTTGATCATCGCGTACAGTCCCCTCGCACAGGGTCTGCTCTCAGGTCGCTACACCCGCGAGCATCGCCCGACGTCGCGGGTCCGGGCGATGAATCCCTTGTTCCTCCCGGAGAACCTCGACGCGGTACGGCCGGTCCTCAACGTCCTGCGCGATGTTGCCGCGGCACACGACGCGAGCCCGGCACAGATCGCGCTGGCGTGGGTGATCCGGCATCCGAACGTGGTGGCGATCCCCGGCGCCTCCACCGTGGCGCAGCTGGAGAGCAACGTGGCCGCCGCCGACATCGAGCTGACCGAGGTGGAGTACGGCGCTCTGAAGGCCGCCTCAGACGCCTTCGAGCCGGCGCTCGGGCCGCGAGCCGCCATTTCCGCGATCCTGCGTGGTGGCATTCGCCGTTCATAAGAGCCTGTTAAAGATCCACAATAGACTCTGGATGACTGTCAGTCAGAATCCGGGCTAGACATGACATGGAACGGCGGGCAGACCGCCGAGGAGTGGTAGGCGGCTGCCTCCAGCGCGAGGCCCACCCGTTCCAGCGGGTCGAGGTGGGCACTACCGAACAGGGAACCGAGCGCGAACTCCTCGCCGCAGCCGACCGCATCGTACAGGTCGATGCTGCGGCCGATCTGGAAGTCGGAGTCGATCCGGTAGAGCCGGCCACGGATGCCGACCAGGAACACCCCGCCCTCCTCCGAACCCGATTCGTTGCGCGCATAGCCGCCCTCACGCAGACAGTCGCGCACCGCGGAGATGAAGTCGGTGGCCATGAACCGATCTATGTCCCAGGTCTGCGGGAGGGGCGGAACCAGGCTGTACCGCAGGAGCTGACCCATCCGGAACGACGATGTGAAGCCCATGATGAACTCACTGTTGCGGAACACCTTGGTGTCGGCGCGGACCGTGA
>NZ_CAUVXI010000064.1:0-376 GCF_963555845.1 Protofrankia sp. Cas8
TGTGGCGAGAGGAAGCGGGCCTGTAGAAATAACGGCTCAGACAAGATTTTCGTAGCTGAAGATCGAATCTGGTGGGGCCGTGACGGCAGGTCGGTTCGGGTGCATGCTGGCTGGTGTGTGACATCGACTTGGCGGCCTTACTGCCGCAGTTGGCCGCGGTGCGAGTGGATGCGGTGGAGCCCGGTACGGGCGTGGTCCGGATCACGGCGCGGTCCCGGGAGGGTGTAGCGGTCGCGTGCCCGGCGTGCGGATGGTCCTCGGCGTGGGTGCACAGCAGGTACGTGCGGCACGTGGCCGACGAGGCGGTCGGCGGCCGCCCGGTCCTGATCGATCTGTCGGTGCGCCGCTTGTACTGCGAGAACCCCGCCTGTCCAAA
>NZ_CAUVXI010000064.1:784-1238 GCF_963555845.1 Protofrankia sp. Cas8
ACGCGCCCACCCCGGTGTGGAGATCGTCTGCCGGGACGGCTCGGCCTCCTACGCCCAGGGAATCACCGACGCCCTGCCCGGTGCGGTGCAGGTCAGCGACCGCTGGCAGTGCGCCATGAGGCGCCTGGTTGTATCCCCGGCCCAGCCGGGAGGAACTCGGAGGGAGGTTCTTGGGTTCGATGGCTTACCTGGATCCGAAAGGTGAAGGGGACAGCAGCATGCCATTGAAGCGGTGGCCGTGCTCAGGCGTTGGAGGCGGCGCGCCGTGGAACCCGCGTGATATGGCGAAGGCTGGATTGCTTGAATCCTAATTCCCAGGAGATGGAAGGTCGCATCCGTCGGAAATGACGTCTGAAGCCGACGCCGCGCCCTGCCCTGGTCTGATGCCATGGCCGGGGCAACCTCCGGGGTGCGGAGCGATGCCCAGTGAGGGCATTCAAGGGAATGAGTGGGC
>NZ_CAUVXI010000064.1:1608-12653 GCF_963555845.1 Protofrankia sp. Cas8
TAACGTCTCACGAGGTCTGCCATTCAGCTCTGCGGCCACTCTATCGAGATCCTCCTGGGAATGCAAGGACAGGGCGGGTTCAAACGGTCGTAGCGACGCTCCGACCGTTTGAACCCGCCCGGGCTCTGGGACCGTGTGTTCCCCACCTCACGTGCGACCGGCATGCCACCTTGGATAACGCTCCATCATGCTGGTGTCCAGAGATTCCCCCGGTCGACCGTCAACTCCATGGAAAACCCCTGGGGCAGGCAGCGGATTACCCGGTGGGAACAGCCGCGGGCAGCTGGTATTGCGGCTGGTATTGCGACGACCGGAGCGGGCTGGCGTTCAGGAGCCGGTGTAGAGGCGGTCGAGGTCGACCAGTTCGACGTCGGGGGCGGCGGCGGCGTCCGCGGTGAGGGTGGTGGTAAAGCCGGCACGGGAGAACAGCAGGAGCTTCACGTTCGCGGGTGAGCCGGGCAGTACCGAGCGGATGTGTCGCAGCCGGGCCAACTCGTCGACGTCAACCGGGGTGGCCCGCCACTTCGCCTCGCCGATGGCAAGGACGCGGTCCGGCTCGTTCGGCCGGACCTCGATGACGACCGTGTCGATTTCGTGTTCGCGGGCCGGGCACGCGGTGTCCGGACACCGTAGGACCGCAGGTTGGACGCGGCTCGCCCGTCCCCCGAGGGTTTCCACACAGGCGTAGGCCAACGACCAGGTGCGGGCGATGTCCTCGAAGTGCGGTCCGTAGATACGGGCGGACACAGTGTCTGCGAGTTCGGCCCAGACCTCGGCGCCACGGCGCAGTGACAGGCGGGTCTCCTGGGGTCGGATCACCAGCTGGTGCAGGCGCAGCACCGGTTCGGCGAGGGTGAAGCTCGTTCGGCGGGCATGGAAGGCGTCCTGGTGGCCGGTGACCAGATGCGCGTCGGTGAGCACGGTCAGGGCGTGGTGGATGCCACCGGTGTCCCGGCCGAGTTCGTTCGCGATCTCTCCGCGTCGGGTGCGTCCGCGGGCGATGGCGGCGAGCACGGCGTAGTAGGGCGCCGGGTTGGTGAGACCGGCTTCCTCGGCGAGCAGCACCCGGCCTTCGCGGAACATCGCCCCGGCGGGGTTGAGCAGGCGGCGTACCACCCACGGGTCGACGTCGCCGGCGTCCTCGGGCGCGTCGCGGGCACAGAAGTCCCGGTAGGCCGGGGTGCCGCCGACGAGAGCGTGGACGCGCAGAGCAACGTCCGGCTGCTCGGTCAGGCCCCACAGGCCGGCGGCGTCGCGGAAGTCGAACGGGTGGAGCATGAGCTCGGTGATGGCCCGGCCGCGCAGTGGGGCGGATGCGGCGAGTAGCCCCTGCATGAGAGTCAGGGCGCTTCCGCACAGGATCAGTCGGGTGCGGGAGTGTTGACGGGCCCGGCCCCGTGGGCTGAGCGCGTTCTGGATCAGCGATGGGATGGCGCTGTTCTGGGCGACGAGGTAGGGGAACTCGTCGAGCACGACAGGGAGCGGGGTGTCGCGCTGTTCGCCCAGCCGGAACAGCGCGTCTACCGCCTGTCCCCAGTCGGTGAAGGCCACCGGGTAGGGGGAGCCGGTGAACCGGGTGAAGGCGGCGGCCAGATCGGCGAGGTTCTGGGCGTCGGACTGCTCGACGCCGGTGACCATGAACCCGCCGACTGCTTCACAGAGCAGTTCGAGGATGAGGGTCTTGCCCTGACGGCGGCGCCCGTACACGAGTGCGAGGGTCGCGCCCGGCGTCGGGTCGCCGGCGAACGCGGTGAGCTCAAACCACTCGGCGTCGCGGCCGAACAACTCGGGTGGCTTGGCAGGCATGATCTCCTCCAGAGACCCTTGGTCAGTTAAGGATCGCTGACTTATCATAAGTCTGCGATCCTTAACTACCACATCGCCGGCTGCCCGTTCGGGCCGGGTTGTGTGCCCGGCGGACGGCGCTGACGGACGTTGGCGCGACGGTGGCCGCAGGCCACGCTTGATCCGGACCCTTCCCAGGCGAGGAGAGCGCGTCATGCCGAACTACCGGTCGCCCGGTGTGTATGTCGAGGAGGTCGAGGCCGGGGCACGCCCGATCGAGGGGGTGGGAACGGCGATCGCCGCGTTCGTCGGCTTCACCGCCCGCGGCCCCCGCAACGAGCCTGTCCGGCTTGCCAACTGGGGCCAGTTCACCCGCGTGTTCGGTGACTTCGTTCCTGGCGCGTACCTGCCGCTGTCGGTCTTCCACTACTTCAACAACGGCGGCGGTGCCTGCTACGTGGTCAGCGTCGGCTCCGGCGCTGCCGATCCGGCGGGTGTGCCGTTGGCCGAACTCACCAGTGCCACCCGGCCAGGTGTGATCGCCTACCGGGTCGAGGCGGCCGACCCCGGCACACACGCGAATCTTGCGGTCGAGGTGACCTCCGCCGAGCGGGCGGCCGGGGACGGCTCGTCGACGGCGGCTGGCGCGGCGGGTGGCGCGACGAGCGGCGCGACGAGCGGTGAACCGGCTGCCGAGCCGGAGGCGCCCGGCGGCACGTTCACCGTGGTGGTCAAGCAGGACGGCCGGCCGGTGGAGAGCTTCGAGAACCTCACCGCACGACGCGGCCGACGCAACGTCGTGACCGTCGTGAACGAGCAGTCCCGGTTTGTCCGGGTACGGGAGGTCGACGGTGTGCCCGTGGCCGACCGGGTGCCGGTTGTTGGTGAGGTCGTACTCCGCGTGGTCGAGCCGGCGACGCCGAGCGCCGGCTCGGAGGACTACGTCGGCGATGTCAGCGCCCGCACGGGTCTGGGTGGCCTCACCGCATGTGACGACGTCACCATCGTGGCGGCGCCAGACCTGATGTTCTGTTACGAGCAGGGCCAACTTGACCTGAACACCGTCCAGGCGGTCCAGCAGGCCATGATCGACCACTGTGAGAACATGGCCGATCGGATGGCGATCCTCGACCCGCCGCCCGGTTTCAACGCCCAGCAGATCAGGGACTGGGTGCGGGAGAAAGCCCGATACGACTCGAAGTTCGCCACCATCTACTGGCCGTGGGTAGCGGTTTTCGACCCGGTGGAGGGCCGTAACAGGTTCATTCCGCCGAGCGGTTCGGTCGCGGGTATCTGGGGGCGCAGTGACGACAGCCGGGGCGTGCACAAGGCGCCCGCGAACGAGATCGTCCGTGGCGCGCTCGATCTGGAATCGAACATCACCCGGGCCGAGCACGACGCACTGAACCCGGCCGGCATCAACGTCATCCGAGCTTTCTCGGGCCGCGGTATCAGGGTCTGGGGAGCCCGTACCCTTTCTTCCGATCCGGCCTGGCGTTATGTCAACGTCCGCCGCCTTTTCAACTACCTTGAGGCGTCGATTCTCGGTGGCACCCAGTGGGCGGTCTTCGAACCGAACGACCTGGAGCTCTGGCAGCGACTGCGGCGCACTGTGGGGTCGTTTCTGCTGCGGATGTGGCGCGACGGCGCACTGTTCGGAGCAACCGCGGACCAGGCCTTCTACGTGAAATGCGACGAGGAGACCAACCCGCCGGAGGTCGTCGACGCCGGGCAGGTCGTCATCGAGATCGGGGTGGCCCCGGTCAAGCCCGCTGAGTTCGTCGTGTTCCGCATCGCCCAGTTGAGCGGTGGCGGCGGCGCCGACGAATAGCGGCTCGACGAATAGCCGGTCGACGAATAGCCGGTCGACGAAATCAGGATAATGCTCCAGCAGGACAATGCTCCAGTAAGACGATGCTCCAGTAAGACGACAAGGAGACGCCGATGCCCATCGGTGAGGACGCGCTCGGTAATTACGCCTATCAGATCGAGATCCAAGGTGTGGCGATCGCCCAGTTCAAGGAGGTCTCCGGGCTGAGTGCGGAGATCCAGGTGATCGAGCACAAGGAGAACAAGAAGGGCGGCATCCCGGTCATCAAGAAACTGCCCGGAGCCCGCAAGTGGGGTGACATCCAGCTCAAACGGGGTAAGACCGATGATCCGGCCTGGTGGAAATGGATCAAGCTCGTCCAGGAAGGAAAGATCGACGATGCCCGTAAGGATGGGTCGGTCGTCCTTTATGACTATCAGCGCGGCGAGAAGGTCCGGTTCAACTTCCGCAACGCCTGGCCGTCCAAGGTGAGCATCAGCAATCTTCAGGCCGGCGGGAGCGAGATCGCCATCGAGGAGGTCACGCTCGTCCACGAAGGGCTTGAGCTGGCATGACCACGGTGGCACCCACGGAGTCACCGCGCGGGCTGACGACCGAGTTCGCCTTCGAGCTTCCGCGTGGCTACGTGGACGACTCCGGTCAGCGCCACCGCGATGGAGTGATGCGGCTGGCGACCGCTCGTGACGAGATCATGCCGTTGCGCGACCCCAGGGTCCGGGACAACGAGGCATACCTGACCGTCCTGCTGCTGGCCCGGGTCATCACCCGGCTCGGCTCGGTCGGGGCCGTCACCCCGGCCGTGATCGAAGGACTGTTCGCCCCGGACCTCGCTTTCCTCCAGGACCTGTACCGGCGGATCAATCAGGAGGGCCACACCCACGCCGCCGTGACCTGCCCGTCGTGCAGCCACGCCTTCACCGTCGATGTGGCCGGTGATGCTCCGGGGGGATCCTGACGTACGCGGCCGACCGCCTGCTCGACGAGGTCGCGTACGTCGCCGCCTGCTTCCACTGGTCGCTGGCGGAAATCCTCGACCTCGAGCACCCCGACCGTCAGCACTTTCTCGCTGCGGCCCGGACCATGACCGACCAGCCGGTATCCGGAGAGGAGTAGCTGATGTGGGGACGTCCGTGGCGCCCACGGCAGCGCAGCGCCGCCGGGTCCGCGCAGCGGGCACCTGTGGCCGCCACGCCGGCCGCGGCGACCTCGGGATGGGAGGGGCTTGCGCCGATCACCCGCTCCGCCGGGCCGCATCCGGTCACGGCCGATCCGGTCGGTTTCGCGCGTGGCCTGGGCAGCCGTGTGCCCGCGCCGGTAGTCCTCCAGAGACTTTCCCATGAGGTCAGTCCGATGGCCGCCGGTGGCTCCTTTCGGGCGATGACGACCATCCCCGTGCCGAGCATCATCCCGGTGCGTTCGGGGACGGCACCGTTGCGTCGGAAGGCCATGGACCGCCGGAAGGCCATGGACCGCCGGAAGGCCGCGGACGTCGGTTCGTCGTCCCGGATGTTCGCCTGGCCGCGTCAGGGCCCCGCTCGCCGATCCCCCGATGCGGGGGAGACGGTTGCCCGTGGGCCAGGCGGCCTAGGTGCGGTGCCGACGGTCGAGGTCCCGGCCACTGCCATGGCCATCGATCCCGCGTCCGAGATGATGCCTGCGCGCGACGTGACGACCGGAACCGACGGTCTGTTCCCGGCAGCATTTGCCGGCGACGGTCCCGCTGGCGCGCGTCACGCCGGGGCTGGTGCGGTCTTTCCGATCCGGCCGCTGCCCACCGTGCGCGCCCATACCGCCGGTGTCCCGAGCGTGGCGCGGGCGGCCGGATCGCTGCCCGCCCCGCTGGTCCGCAGCCTCGGGCCACGTCCCGTCACGAACGATGGAGAGCCAGCTGCTGTCGATCCTGCCGCGCCGGGGGTGCATCCGTCGGTGGCTTCCACGTCCGGGGAGTCCCTTGCCGGACTATCGATCATGCGTTCCGCGGAGCACAACCGTCCCGCGGAGCACAACCGTTCCGCGGAGCACAGCAGAGCAGAACGTGACGGAATCGAGCCCAACGGACGGCCTGACATCGGACAGCCTGGCTCCGGAGTTCCTCGGGTCGGATCCGGGCGTCCCCGGCGTGGCCGTGTGATCGAGGTTGCTACCGGCGGCGTGTCTCCCGCCCCGAGCGTCGCGCCGGTGCTCCGGCGGGGTCTCGGGCTACCTGTCACGGTCCGGCCTGACACCGGCTCGCGCGGATCACACGACACCGCCCGCACCCAACCAGGATCCAGCTCCGAGCGATCCACTCCCGTGTCGCGTGCGGCGGCATCCACCCGGCCGGACGCCCTTGTGCATTGCCCTGACGTCCATATTGACGACGACCACATCGATACAGTGCTGTCCGGGCCGACCGGCGAGACGGACGATGTTGTCGTGGAGCAAACCGCTCCATCTCCGCGGACCGTCGCCGGTGATGCCCAGCCGCCTACGGTGGCACAGCCGTCCGCCTCCGCAGTGGCGCGTAGCGCCGGGAGGCTGCTGGATGACGGCGCTCGATCAGCGGGCGCAGGGTTCGTTGTGGATCGACGGAGTAGATCTGCAGGACCGGCATCCGCACCCGGACGGCAAGGCGGGGAAAGCGTGGAGAGCCGCGGCCCACGTCTGCTCGTCGAGCTGCCGACGCTGCCGACGCTGCCGGAAACATCGCGAGACCGGCGGCTGGTCGGCCTCGGTCCGATCGTCCGGGACGGGGCGATTCCAACTGTCGCGCGGAGTCCAACTATCGCCCGAACCGCCACGCCCGTCCCCGCAGTCCCCGGCGTGACTGCGGCGCCACATCGTGGGCAGCCGATCGTCAGGTCCAGCGACGTGGTTGTCGCACGGCAGGTGGATGTTGCCGTGCCACCGGCACCGCCACCGGTACCGCCACCGGCCACCCTCTCCGCAGCGGGGAGCGGCGAGTCCGCGTCACCGCAGATCGATCTGCCCGCCCTGGTGGACGAGCTGTACGAACGCATTACCCGTCGGCTCCGGGCCGACCTACTTGCCGACCGCGAGCGTCGCGGCCTGCTCGCCGATCCCGCCTGACCAGCCTGATCTCGCATACCAGGAGCCAACCCGTGTCCGAGCCCGCGAACAGCCTCCGCTTCGATGTCGTGATTGATGCTGTCAATCTTGGCGCGTTTACCGCGATCGAGGGGCTGGAGGCCAGTTACGAGGTGAAAACCTACGACGAGGGCGGCGAGAACGGATTCCAGCACCAGCTGCTCGGGCGCGTCCACTATCAGAACCTCAAACTCACCCGTCCGGTCGACGGGTCGACCAAGGGGCTGAGCGGGTGGTTCAGCTCGTTCCGGCGGGAGGGCAGCGGTCGGCCGGCGGTCGCGACGATCGTAGCCTTCAATGACAACCGGGAGCCGGTCGCGGAGTGGACGATGATGGGTGTGTGCCCCGTTCGCTACAGCGGACCCCACCTGTCAACGGACCAGGAAAAGGTCGCCACCGAAACGCTCGAACTCGCCCACCAGGGGTTTCTGGCCCAGTGATTACCAACTGGTGACCTAAGGGGGTCGCGATGGAGTTTGCAAAGGCATATCTGTGTGAGCGTGACCACCCGGGGACGAGGGTCACCTTCCACTTCAACCCGTCGACGGTACGGATGGCCAAACGCGCGGAGTTCCACCGCGAGCCGGTTCAGGCGGCCCGGGATTCGGCCCGCCCGCACTATCGCGGCCCAGGTGAGGTGGAGATGCAGTTCAGCCTGCTGCTGGACGCGAGCGCACGGCCGGGGCACAGCGTCATGGTCGAGATACAGCAGTTCATGGACTGGACGAACCCGACCGAGGACTCCCGCAACGGGCCGTCGCCGAGCCCACCCGAGCTGCTGTTCAACTGGGGTGGTTTCGCGGTCGGCCTGGACCGTAAGTTCGTCGGCCATCTCACCAGCGTCGAGGCCAATTGCGTGCTGTTCAGCCGGTCCGGGGCACCGATCCGGGCCGAGGTGTCGCTAGGGATGAAGGCGACCCCGCAGCCGGTAGCCGGGACCAACCCGACGTCCGGGGCGCGCGCCGCCCGGCGTTCCCATGAGATAACGCTGGGCGACACACTTGCCGGCATCGCGTACCGGACCTACGGCGACGCCGCATGTTGGCGGGCGCTGGCCGAGGTCAACGGCGTTGATGATCCGATGCGGCTGCCGATCGGGCGGCACCTGCTGCTGCCTTCCCGGGCCGACCTGGACGGGCGGTGAGACGGTGCCACCCGAGAACACCTACGGGGCACTGCCCGCCCTCTACCTCGATGGTCGCCGGGTACCCCTTGAGGTCGCCGAGTGTGTCCGTACGGTGGTGGTGAACAGTGATCTGGCCGCGCCGGACTCCTGTCGGCTCGTGCTCGACGACCCGGGGCGGGAGATGCTCACCCGGGCAGGTTTCGAATTCCGGGCGGCACTGCGGGTCGCTGCGGTCCGTCCTGGTGATACCGCGGAGCAGACCCTGTTCGAGGGCACGATCTACAGCCTCGGCTTCGAGTATGACGAGCGGGGCGCCACCGCCACCGCGGTCGGCTATGACAGCTCGTACGCGCTGTTCAACGGTGTGCACACGGCAACCTACGCCAATGTCACCGATTCCGATCTGGTCCGACGGATAGCCACCGAGGTGGGGATCGCGACCGGGACGATCCAGGCGACGTCCGTCGTACACGATCATGTAGGTCAGGTGAACGAGACCCACTGGGAGTTCCTTGGCCGGCGTGCCCGCGAGATCGACCGCCAGCTGCTCATCCGCGCGGGCAGGCTGGATTTCGTCCGGCCGACCGACGCGGGCGACGGTCCGCAGCCGGGCAATTATGACAGCCAGGACAGGCTCGCGCTGACGCCGGGTGGCAACCTGGAGGTGTTCTGCGTTCGGGTCACGGCAGCCCAGCAGGTCGCCGAGGTGGAGGTTCGCGGCTGGGACGACCGCAACAAGCGGGAACTGGTGGCCACGGCACCGGCGCGCACCCGCGCGGCGCAGGTCCGCGACGCGCCGGGCGACCTCGCCTCGGGTGGTTCCGGCGCTGGTGGGTCCGGTGGTACGGCGGCCCGGCACGTCACCGTGTCGCTGCCCCTGGCGACCCAGGCGGAATGCGACGCGGCGGCGCAGGCCGCGGCGGAACGGATCGCGAGCACCAGCCTGGCTGCAGAGGGAGTCGCGCACGGCGACCCTCGGTTGCTGGCCGGGGTGGCGGTGAGTGTCGGACAGACCGGCGGTCGCCTCGACGGCAGGTTCACCCTCTCCCATGCCGAGCATGTGTTCGGGAGATCGGGTTATCGGACCCGGTTCACCGCGAGCGGATCACACGACCGTTCGCTGCTGGGGCTCACCTCGACGCCGCGGCCACGCCGTCCGGGCATCGCCGGTGCCGTGCCCGCCGTCGTCACGAACATCACCGATCCCGAGCACCGCGGCCGGGTGCGGGTGAAGTTGCCGTGGCTGTCCGAGGATTATGAATCCGACTGGGCGCGGGTGGCGATGCCCGGCGCCGGTCCCGATCGTGGGTTGCTGGTGCTGCCGGAGGTCGACGACGAGGTTCTCGTCATCTTCGAGCAGGGTGATCCGCGCCGCCCGTTCGTCATCGGTGGCTTGTACAACGGGGTGGACGCGCCGCCGTTCGACGGCGGCGTCGACGGCGCGGCCGGCCAGGTGGTCCGCCGGGGGCTGCGCAGCCGCAAGGGTCACGAGATCGTCGTGAGCGACGCCGACGGCGCCGAGCGAATCGAGATTGCGACCAGCGGCGGCCGGGTCCGGATTCTGCTCGACCACGACGGGGGTGGCCTGACGGTGGAGACCGAGGCGGATGTGACCGTTCGGGCCAAGGGAAAGCTGAGCGTGTCCGCCGACGGCGATCTGGACATCTCCGCGCGCGGCAAGGGCTCGATCTCCGCGGATGCGGGCCTGACGCTGCGTAGCAGCGCGGATGTGACCGTGCAGGGTGCTGTGATCAAACTTAACTGACCGGAACTGTCCGGGTGGGAACTGCTCGCAGATTGATCGGATGGAAGGGAGACCGCAGGTGGGAGCCGCGGCCGTCATCGCCGGTGACCAGGTCATCGGTTTCTGTGCGATTCACCAGGTTCCGAGCCCGTCCGGCGCTCCGATGCCCTCGCCTGCACCGCTGCCGTTCGCCGCGCCGCTGACCGAGGGTCTCGCGACCCGTGTTCTCGTCGGCGGGCAGCCGGTCGCGGTGGCGGGTTCCGCCGGGACCAACACCCCGCCGCACGTCGGTCTGCATGCCAGCGACCCGTTCATGGTGCCCACGATGCAGCGCGGCCAGGTGATCGTGGGCAGCACGACGGTACTGGCCCAGGGGCAGCCGATGGCCTACACGGGCTGTTCGGTGACCCAGTGTGGCCAACTGCCGGCGAGTGTCATCGGGTCGGGTGTTCGCGTGCTGGTCGGGCCATGAGCGGCATGAGCATGAGCGGGAGCGGTGCCGAGCGAGCGGGTGTGGCGCCCACCGACTTCCTCGGCGTCGGATGGAGCTGGCCGGTACGCGTCGATGTCACCGGCAGCTTCGCGATGACCACCGGCGTCACCGAGATCGAGCAGGCGATGTACCTGATCCTGGGGACGACGCCGGGGGAGCGGCCGATGCGGCCCGAGTTCGGCTGCCGGCTCGCCGATTACACCTTCGCCCCGGCGGACGCGACCACCGCCGGGTTGCTCGCCTATGAGGTCCTCACCGCGCTGCGTCGCTGGGAGCCGCGGGTGGACGTCCAGGACGTCGATGTCACACCCGACCAGGCTTCCTCGACGCTGTGGATCGACATCAGCTACCGCCTGCGGGGTCGCTACGACCGGCGCAACCTGGTCGTCCCGTTCTATGTGATCCCCGACCAGGAGTGAGTCCACGGTGAGTCTGCCTGCCCCGAACCTCGACGACCGAACGTTTCAGCAGCTCGTCGACGACGCCAAACGGTTCATCCGGGACCGCTGCCCGGACTGGACGAACCACAACGTCAGCGATCCCGGTGTGACTCTGATCGAGACATTCGCGTGGATGACCGACCTGCTGCTCTACCGGCTCAACCGGGTACCGGACCGGAACTACGTGAAGTTTCTCGAACTGCTGGGCGTCGGGCTGTTCCCACCGGTCGCGGCGCGCGCCGAGGTGTCGTTCCGCCTTGCCGCACAGCAGGAGTCGTCCGTGGGCATAGCACGCGGGACGGTGGTCTCCACCCGGCGTACCGCGGCCGAGCCGGCGGTCGACTTCACCACGGTCGACGATCTGGCGATCGTGCCGGCGAGGTCGGTCGTGGTCGCGTCCATGGTGGAACCCGACTCCTTGCGTGATCATACGTCCATGCTCGGTCGTGGCAATGGCTTTGCGTGCTTCGACCCGCGTCCCAAACCGGGTGACGCCCTCTACCTCGGATTCGACCGGACGGCTCCGGCCACCATCGTGC
>NZ_CAUVXI010000064.1:12678-17357 GCF_963555845.1 Protofrankia sp. Cas8
TCGTGCTGCTGCGTTTCACCTGTGAGGTCGCCGGCCACGGAATCGATCCGCGGCGACCACCGCTGGCCTGGGAGGCGTGGGACGGCGATGCGTGGTGCCCGTGCGAGGTCGAGCAGGACACCACCAACGGTCTGAACACAACCGGGGTCGTGGAGCTGCACCTGCCGCGCACCCATTCCGTGCGCAGCGTCGGCGGTCGATCCTCGGCATGGGTGCGCTGCCGGGTGGTGGAGCTGTCAGATGACGACCTGCGCAGGGGAGTGAAGCCCTACCGTGAGTCACCCCGCATCGTGTCGGTCACCGGCGCAACGGTCGGCGGCGACGTCGACGCCGTCCAGGGCGCGCTTGTCGCCGGCCAGGTGCTGGGTCGTTCGGAGGGGGTCGCCGGCCAGTCGTTCCGGCTTCCGCATGCGCCGGTGCTCACCACGTCCGAACCGGTCGTGATCGAGGTCAGTGCCGGTGACCCCCGCCGGGACGACACGACCAGAACGACCAGCCCGACCAGTCCGACCAGCACGACCGGCTGGCAGGCGTGGCAGTGGGTGGCGTCGTTCGCCGACAGCGGTCCGACCGACCGGCACTTCACCCTGGATGCGACCAGTGGGGAGGTCCGCTTCGGACCCATGGTGCGCCTTGCCGACGCCACCGTGCGCCAGTACGGGGCCGTGCCCCCCAAGGATGCGGTGATCCGCGTCCGGCCGTTCCGGACAGGTGGCGGTCGCCAGGGCAACGTCACCGCGCGGGCGCTGGTGATGCTGCGGTCGTCGATTCCCTATGTCTCCGCCGTCTACAACCGCCGACCCGCCACCGGCGGCGTCGACGGCGAGAGCGTGGACGAGGCACGTACCCGCGGCCCGCTGGTCCTGCGCTCCCGCGACCGTGCTGTGACGGCAGCGGACTTCGAGGTACTCGCCCGGGAGGCGGCACCCGAGATCGCCCGGGTCCGGTGCGTCGTGGAGACCAGCGGCCGGGACGGCGGCGCGGTGCGGGTACTGCTCGTCCCGCGGGCACCGTCGGACGCTGACGGGCGCCTCGTACTCACACAGCTCGTCGTACCCGAGCGGACGGGCGCGGCGATCAGGAGCTATCTGGACGACCGCCGCGTCGTCGGCGCCCGGGTCAGCGTGGAGCCGCCGACCTACGTGGGGACCTCCGTCGTCGCCCGGGTCGCCCCGGCGCACCTGGTGACACCCGACGCCGCCGAACGGGCCGCGCTGCGTGCGCTGTACCGGTACCTGCATCCGATCACCGGCGGTCCCGCAGGCACGGGCTGGCCGTTCGGCCGTTCGGTGCACGTCGGTGACATTTTCGGGGTCCTGCGAGCAGTGCCCGAGCTGGGGTTTGTCGACGAGGTGGTGTTGTTCCAGCGCAACCCGCTGACCGGCGCGCGCCTCGACCCGGTCGAGCGGATCGATCTGCCGCCGACCAGTCTGGTCTTCAGCTTTGACCATCAGGTCGACCTGATGATGCGGGACTGAGGGCCGGCGATGCGCGGAGCCATCGAGGGGCTGGGCACTCCCTTTCCGCTGCGCGGCGGGCTTCCCGAGGTGCTGCGCAAGCCCGATGTCCTGCTGGAACCCGGCGTTATCGACGGCATGCTGGCCGCCTTCGACGACGTGCTCGCGCCCATCCTGGCGACCTTGGACAACTTCGACGCCTATCTCGACCCGGCGTTGACGCCCGCGGACTTTCTGCCGTGGCTCGCCGGCTGGCTGGCCGTCGGCATCGACGGCGGGTGGTCGCCCGAATGGTCACGAACGGTCGTCGCCGCCGCGGCCGAGGCACGACGGTGGCGTGGCACTCTGCGCGGGATCGTCGCCGCGGTGCGGGCAGCCGCCGGCGTGGAGGCGGAGGTGTTCGACAACGGTGGGGTCAGCTTTTCCCCACGGCCGCACGGCGCGCTGCCCGGGCGCCCGGAGCCACTCCTGGTGGTGCGGGTACCGCCGGGCACCGACCTGGCCGCCGTCGGCGCGGCGGTTGCGTCCGCGAAGCCGGCGCACGTGCCGCACCGGGTGGAGCATCTACGTTCCTGATCACGCGCGGTGAGTTGGTTGGACGAGGCCTGGTGGGACGATGCCGAGATCGGTGAGGACCGCCGCATAGCGCGTCTGCGCGCTGGTCGCGGCGGCGTGGTGCCCATCCCCGCGCAGCGCCGCCATGAGCAGATGCCACAGCCCGTCCCGGTGAAGGTCGATCTCCAGGCCGCGTTCGGCCAGGCGCACGGCGTCAGCATGGCGTCGGTCACCAGAAGCGATCTCCGCGGCGCGTTCGCAGGCACCGGCGACCGCATCCCGCAGCAGGGTGCGCTCCTCGACGATCAGATCGGGCAGGTCGTATTCGGGTAGTAGGTCGCCGGTGTAGAGGTCGACGGCGTCGATCAGGTGCTGGTATTCGGTTGTGGGTCCGGGTCCGGGTCCGGGTCCGGGACCATCATCCCGGCCCCGCCGGACCGATGCCGCCCGCCGCAGTCCAAGCCTGACCCGGTGGATGTCGAGGTCGCCGTCGTCGTGCAGGACCAGACGGTAGCTGCTGGCGACCCGGCGCAGCAGACCGCGCTGACTCCGGGGCGTGTCGGGTTCCAGTAACCGCCTGATCGCGCTGATCGCCACTTGAAGGCTGTGGCTGGCCTGTGCCGGTCCGGCGTCGGGCCAGATCGCATCCATCAGCCGGTCGCGCGGCAGGAGGCGGTTGGCGTTCACCGCGAGTAGACCGAGTAGCTCCAGGTTGCGTGGCTGAACGGCGCTGAGGTCAACCGTCCGACCGTCGAGCTCGAGCGCGAGACCGCCCAGACAGCGAACGACAAGGCGCGGCACCGGCGGGTGCGCTGTCACGGCCGGCCCTGTCACGCCATCGGGGGAATCGGGGTCGGCCACCAGGAGCCGCAGCCACGCTCCTGCCCCGGCATTCGTGGCGAGCGTGACCGCGACCGCGTGCGGATCGGCAGGGGCGGGTCCCGGGGCCGACCCGATGAGGGCGAGCGCGTGGGGCAGCGGGCCGATCGCGGTGGCCGTGCGCAGCACCGCCCGGGCACGCGAGCTGTCGACGGGTTGGCCCGACGACCGCAGGGCCACCAGGAGACCGGCGTTCGCCCAGGCGACCAGCGCGGTGGCATCCAGGTCGGCGCATTCGCGTTCGGCTGCGACCAGCAGCGTGTGCGCGGCCAGTCGGGCGTTGGGCTCCGCGAGTCCGGTGAGGCCCGCGAGCAGGGTCAGCAGCGCCGCGCCCCACCGGTCGTTGCTGCGGCGGCAGCTTTCGCGCAGATGCTCCACATGTGGGGTCGCGTCGACGGCCATCGCAGCCACCCCGGCGCAGAGGCGGAACAGCTGCGGTGAGTCCACCGCCTCCGCGGCCCACACCGCATCGTTCGCGGTCATGCGTGCGTCGGGTTCGTTGCCGAACACCGCACAGATCGCCCGGCCCAGCAGGGCGGCCGCCTCGATCATCAGGGCGGTGTCGCCCGCGTGGACGAGGTGCTCGAAGCGTTGCCTCGCGGTGGCGATGTCCCCGGCGACGAGGGCTGCGACAGCCCGGGCGAGGCGCAGCTGCGGGGTGTCCGCCGGACCGTGGATGTGAGCGGACGGATCGTCGAACGCGGCGCGCATGACGTGCAACCATGATGCCGCGCGGCGGGGAGCGGGATTGAGCCACTCGTGCAGGGCGCTCGCTTCGCGTCCGACCTGCACCGGTGGCTCGACGCCGAACCTCCGGCCCGCTTCCCGGTAGGTGTCCAGCGCGGCGTCCAGGGATCCTTCGGCGACCAGACGACGGGCGAGCGCGAGTAGTACCCAGGGGTCGTAGTCGCGGATCGAGGGGGGCAGCAGGTCGGCCCATCCGGTGGGTTCGTCGACGAGGGAACGGCCCTGCTGACCGACCAGGCGGTGCACCTGGTCCCAGTCGGCGCTGCGGCAGAAGGCACGCACCGCGTCACCGAGCGCGCCGTCGGCTTCGCACAGCTGCGCCGCCTTGCGGTGGACAGCGCGCGCCGTGGCTTCGCCATGGTCGATCACGAGCCGCTCCAGGAGATGGACCCGTAGCACCTCGTGGTAACGGTAGGTACGGCCATCCCCTTCGACGAAGGTGAACAGCCCGCGCCGCTCCAGGTCTGCCAGGCGGTGCGCGCTGTCGGTCCGTTCGAGCAGGACGTCGCAGCGCTGCCCGGTGAGCCGGTCGAAGGCGCTGGTCTGCACGAGGAAGTCACGGTCGTCCGCGCTGACCGCGTTGAGCACGTGCGTTGTCAGGTATTCCCTGGTCAGTCGGGTCCCGCCGAGCCCGGCCAACAGCTTGGCCCGTTCCGAGGCGGGCCTTCCCTGTGTCGCGAGATGAAACAGTTGCAGACCGGCGGCCCAACCCCCGGTGCTGCGGGCCAGCGCCGCGACCTCCTCAGGCCGTAACCGGACGCCGTGGCAGTTATGGAACAGCTCCTCGACCTCCCACGTGCGAAACCGCAGCTCGTCCGCATCGACCTCGCGTACCTGGCCGGCCAGGCGGAGCCGGTCCATGCTCAGTGCCGGCCGCACCCGGGACGCGACGAGCAGCACCAGATTCCTCGGGAGGTAGTCGAGGAGTAATTGAAGACAGTTTTCGACGGTATTCCCGTCAACGGTATTCCCGTCGATGGTATGCAGGTCGTCGAGAACAAGCAGGAGCGGGTCGTTGAGTCGGGCCTCCAGCTCGGCCAG
>NZ_CAUVXI010000064.1:17922-22165 GCF_963555845.1 Protofrankia sp. Cas8
TGCCCGCTCCATCGTGGCCCATTCACTGAAGCCGGCCCGCACGACGTCGTCGACGGCGGTGCGCAGATGGGCCAGGAAGGGCTCGACCTCGCCGAGTCGGGTGTCCAGTGTCAGCCAGGCGACAGGGCCGTCATGTCTCTGCGCGACATCGGTGAGAAGTGTCGTCTTGCCCGCGCCGGCCGGCGCGACGACCAGCGCCAACCGGTAGCCTGCGGCGTCGCCCAGCATGTCGGTGAGACGCGGTCGGCGGATACCGCGCAACGGCGGTCGGCGTACCCGCGCGGGTACGACCGAGTGGAAGTCTGCGTCCCCCATGACTCCGCATTCCGCTTGACGCGACGTTTGCAGATTACCTGTTGCTAGATCACCTGTTTACAGATCACCTGTTGGCAGATCACATTGGATCGCCCGCATCATCATACGTTCATGCTGGTGCGGCGGCGGTAGGCAACGCCGGAACACGTTCCGCCGCGACGCATGTTTGACGTGGATAGCCCGCCGGTGGAATGTTCTGGTATAACACCAGGCGTCGGATCGGTCGGAGCGTCCCGAACGGGAAGTGAGCGATGAAGGAGTGCCCGCGCTGCCACCACGCCAACGGCGATGACGCGGACTCCTGCGGTGGTTGCGGCCGGTTCCTGTGGTCCAGGTCGGAGCGGCGCGCCGGCGACAGGCGGAACGCCTCCCCGGAGATGGCGGCCCCCGTTCCCGAGGCGGTCCCGACCCCGGAACCGGACGACGACGCGCAGCCGCAGCCGCAGCCGCAGGTGCAGGTGCAGCAGGCCGTGACACCTTCGGCCTCAGCGCACCCGGGCTCGGGGATGAGGGTCCGAATCCGGCCCGACAACCGTCCCAATCGACTCGGCGCGGTCCCGTTGGCGCCCGCCACAGATGACCGGACGCCGGGAGCGGGACGCACCGACCCCCGGGACGGCGGTGCTGGCCGCGACGGCGGTGCTCGCCGTGACGTGTTGCGTCCGGTGCGTCCCGATGAACTGCCGGTGTTACCCGGGCCGGGAGAATCGGCTGGCGGTCAGTCCGCCGCGACGCCCGCCAGGGCGACGCCCCTGTCCGGGTCGGCATCATCTTCGGGGTCGGCACCTGCACGAGACAGCCTGATCTGTGCATGCGGCGTCCGAAATCCGCCGGATCGGCGGTTCTGCCGGTGCGGGCTGACCTTGCCAGGTGCCCGGCCCGCAGCGCAACCGGACCCGGACCCGGACCACACCACTGAGCGTGTTGCCAGCTGGCGCCTGCTGGCGTCCGGGTTCGGTGAACGCCGTGATTTCGAACGCCGGATCCGCACCGCGAACGGCGCAGTGCGAGTCCTGTACAGCCGCGGCCTGAGCGCCCGGGTGCTGGTCGTGCGCCTGGCTGTCGTCGCTGTCACCACCGGCCTTGTGCTGGGGTTCGTCTGGCCATGGGGCACGAGCTCGCGTGGCTGGGTCGGCGACCAGGTCGGGCGGGTGGTCCGCTCCGTCCAGAATTCTGAGACCGGGACGTCACAGCCCACTCGGAGCGGGTAGCGACGACGCAGGTTCAGTGCGCAACGGGCGGGGCCGGTGGGGTGCGGGGAGTCAGGCGGTTGAGAGCGGGCGGTGGTGCACCGATGTGGATGACGCCGAGGCGTCGGGTGGTGCGGGTCAGGGCGACGTAGAGGTCACTGTGCCCACGCGGCGACTCGGCCAGGATCATGTGCGGGTCCGCGACGAGCACGACGTCGAATTCCAGCCCCTTTGCCTGCCGCACCGTCAGTACCACGACCGGGTTCTCCAGGTCCGGATTCGTCTGGACCGCATCGGTGGCGACAGCCGCGTCCGGCACGGCGATCCGCACGGCCGGGCCCAGCTCGTCGAGGCGGGCGACCGGGACGATCACGGCCAGCCGGCCGCCGCCGAGTTCGCCCGCCTCCTGCGCGACGATCTGTGTCAGCCCGTCGGCGAGCCCGTCGGCGCTGACCTGCAGCCGCCACGGTGCGATGCCCGACTCCCGGACCGAGCGGGGTGGTTCGAGGGACGGGTCGATGTCCGCCAGCACGTCCGCAGCGACGGCCATGATCTCAATCGGAGTTCGATAGTTGACAGTCAGTTGCTCCAGGCGCCACCAACCGGCGACGTACGGCGTGAGCATGTGCTCCCAGGACGACGTCCCGGCCAGCTCGCCGGTCTGGGCGACGTCGCCGACGACCGTCATCGACCGGCTGGGGCAGCGTCGCATCAGCATCCGCCATGCCATCTCGGACAGTTCCTGGGCCTCGTCGACGATGACGTGCCCGAACACCCAGGTCCGGTCCGCAGCCGCCCGCTCGGCGGCCAGGCGCCCGTCGACCTCCGCGTGCCGCGCCGCCAACTGGGCGGCGTCGAGCAGGTCGTAGGCGGTCAGCGTGTCGGGTTCGGCGTCGTCTTCGAGGTCACGGGACAGGATGTCAAGGACACCCTGGGCGTAGGCGCGTTCCGCCCGCCGCTGCTGTTCGGCGAGTGCTCGGGCGGCCCGGTCGTCCTCGCCCAGCAGTTCGGCCGCTTCGTCGAGAAGCGCAATGTCCGCGACCGACCAACCGTCTGACGAGCCGTCGTCACGATCGGGCGCAGGGTCAGTGCCGTCGTCACGCGCCAGCAGGTTACGTTCGGCGTCGGTCAGCTCCGGGGCCGCGCGAGCGAGCAGCTCCGGTATCGAGAACAGGTCGCGCAACAGCCGCTGCGGCGTCAGCGTCGGCCACAGTTTCTCGACGACGGCCGCTACATCAAGGTTGCCGCGTAGCTCCTTGCGGATGTCATCGACCTCGGCCTCGTCGAACAGATTGGTGCCGTCATGGACGTCGAGTCCGAGCAGATCGGCGAGTTGCCGGGCGAAGGCGTCGACGACCAGCCGGGCGAAGATCGGGCGGGCGGCGTTGTGCAGCAGGCCGCTGCGGCGGGCCCGCTCGCGCGCCCGCAGGCACGTCTGGCGGTCCAGCCGCAGCGGGTGATGGTCGACGACGATCTCCATGACGTCGTCGGGCACTCGCTGTCGATCTCGCACGGCCGCGGCCAGTATCTCCGCCATCATCAGCCGTCCTTTGACCTCGGCGATCTCGGGCGCCTCCGTTCGGCTGGCGCTGATGCCGGGGTAGAGGTCGCCGATGGTCGACAGCAGGACCCCGGTCTCACCGAGCGAGGGCAGCACCTGCCCGATGTACCGCATGAAGGTCGGGTTCGGGCCGACGATCAACACGACCTGCTTGGACAGCCGCTCCCGGTAGGTGTAAAGCAGATACGCGGCGCGGTGCAGGGCTACCGCGGACTTGCCGGTGCCCGGTCCACCCTGGACGACCAGGACACCCCGATGATCGGAACGGATGATCCGGTCCTGTTCGCCCTGGATGGTCTCGACGATGTCGCGCATGCGCCCGGTCCGTTCGGCGCCGAGCGCGGCCAGTAGCGCGGCCTCGCCGGTCAGCCCCTGGTGCACGGTGTCACCAGCCGACCCCGTGGCCCCCACCACCTCCGCGTCACCGACCGCGTTGAGATCGAACACGTCGTCGGTGAGGCCGACCACCGTGCGCCGGCGGGTTCGGATGTGCCGGCGCCGGCGCACCCCCTGCGGCGAGACGGCCGTGGCGAGGTAGAACGGTCGTGCCACCGGTGCACGCCAGTCAATCAGCACCGGTGTGTAGTCGGTGGTTTCGTCCAGAATGCCCATCCGGCCGATGTAGTGGCATTCGGCGTCATGGAGGTCGATCCGGCCGAAACACAGCCCGTTTGCCGCGGCGTCCACCTGGGCGATCCGCCGGGCGTACATGAGGCTCGCCGCGTCCCGTTCACCGCGCGCCTGATGATTGCCGCCGGCCTGCCGCCACGCCCGAGCGAGCTGGTTCGAGGTTTCTTCCCGGATGTCGTCCAGTCGTCCGTACAGCATAGAAATGTAATCCTGCTCGTGCCGCATGTCATCGTTGGACAATCAAAACCCCTTGCCGGTATACCGCCGTCACATCATCGAGATGGCATCAAGTATATCCCACCCGCAGGAAGGCCCGGTGTGATGGGTTCGATATCATTGCCAGGCGCGGACCAGATCGGCCGGCCCCCAATGAGCCGCGAGGGGGACGTTGTCGGCGATGCCGCGGCGAGAGACCGCTATCAGCGGTGTCCCGGGTTCGGCGCCGGGGACGGCGAGCATGTCACGTACGAGGCTGTCGTAGTCACGCCGTCCGAAGGGCTGGTTTTCCAGCCACTTGATGGAACCCAGAAAGTGGACTTTCCCGGCG
>NZ_CAUVXI010000064.1:22274-23075 GCF_963555845.1 Protofrankia sp. Cas8
CGGTCGGCGCCGACGATATCGATCTCGGGGTTGTTCTGACGGTTCCACCAGCCGCCGATCGCCTCGGTGTCGGGCCGGTCCTCGTCCGGCAACAGGCGAAGAAGGGCTTCTCGGACGACAGGTTCGACAGCTCGGCCGCGCCAGGTGGTCCACGAGCGTTCGATGCGTCCCAGCACAATGTCACCGCGGCCCCGCTCCACCAGCGGAATGCCACGGGCCAGAAAAGCCAACCAGAACCGAAGGTAGGAGTCCGCGACCCGGTAACGCTTGTTCTTCGTGTCAGGCCGGGTGGAAAGCGGGCTGTCAGTCGCGACAACCTGTTTGTCCAACAGCGTGGTCAGGATGGGGGAAAGCGTGCCCGACGCCAGGGGGTTTGCTCCACCGGCCGCCGTGGCGATGGCGGTGAAACCACGTTCTCCGCTGCCGACGGCCGCCAGTACGGCGCGGGACTGGGAGGCTTCTGGAAACCCGCCGAGCATGGTGAGCTCACCAGCCATGAGCAGCGGGGACAGCGGGTTGGTGAGTGCCTCGCGGAGGTAGTCTTCGCGGCTCATCCCGACCCGCCACGCCGCGACGACCTCCGGAAAGCCGCCAGTGATCAACAGGGCATCCACTGCCTCGTCGGCCGACAATCCGGTGATGGACCCGACGTCGGCCAGATGCAGTGGCCGGACGGTCATTTTCGGTGCCCGGCCGAGGAACGGACGGCCATAGTGTCCCAGCGCCTCCATGACGGACATGTCACTTCCCACGAGGACGAGCAGCACGGGCTTTGCGGACAGCTGGCGGTCCCACACCGTC
>NZ_CAUVXI010000064.1:23410-26766 GCF_963555845.1 Protofrankia sp. Cas8
TGCAGTGCACCCTCGAACTCGCGGTCCTGCTCGACCAGCCACGGCACCTCGTCGATCACCGCGATGCTGGGCGTGGTATCGGGAACGGCGATCGCGAGGGCGCGTAGGGCGTGGTTCCAGTCCGCCGTGCCCATGCCTGCGGCGAGTTCCGCTCCGGGCAGGGTGGACTGGGCCAGCGTCTCACTGAAATCGGCCCGTTCCGCGGCCGGATTGCGACCTCGGGTCGCCTGGAAGATCACGTACGGCGCGCCCGAACGGTCGCAGAACTCCTGCGCCAGCCGGGATTTTCCCACCCGACGTCGTCCGGTCATGATCAGTGCGCGTCCGCGGGTGCCGCCCTGGCCGGTGCTCACCTGCCGTAGCTGCCCACGCAGGAGGTCGATGTCGGACATCCTGCCGCTGAAGCTCACCGCCGTACTCCCCGCCAAACATAGATCTCGTCTTACGTTGATCTCGTCTTACGTTGATCGCATCTTACCTGGACCGGAGTTTACGTCGACCAGGGCGACACCGGCGTTCGGAGGCGACCTCGGGTTCTCCATAGGATGACGGTGCCACCCACGCCCCGGAGAGTTCTGATGACCCGATTGAGCCAGTCCGTTGACCGCGTTACCGCCCTGCTGACCGGTGCGGATCTCGCGACCGACGCCACCGTGCGCGAGCTGCTGGAACTGACTACGCAGCGTCGCGGTCTGGACCTGTCGGATCTCGCCCCGGCCGAGCAGGCCGCGCTGGTCGCCGAGCGTTCCCAGGAGCTACAGCCCTCGGTCGCCGTCCTGGCCGAGCGCATCGTCGAAGCCGGGAAGAAGGACCGGCCGTTCATCGCCAAGTTCGGCATCGACCCGACCGGCCGCGACGTCCACCTGGGGCACGCGGTACCGATGCTCATCCTGAGCCGGTTCCAGCGCATGGGCCATCAGGTGGTCTTCATCGTCGGCGACGTGACCGCCAAGATCGGTGATCCGTCCGGCCGCTCGGATGAGCGCCCCGAGCTGACCGACGAGGACATCGCCGGCAACCTCGTCACCTACCGTGACCAGGTCAGCCCCTTCTTCGACTTCGAACACGCCCAGTTCCGCCACAACGGCGACTGGCTGCGTGCGGTCACGCTGCCCGAACTGATCAGAATCACCGCCCAGATCCCGGTCTCGATGCCGCTACAGCGCGAGGACTTCCGCAAGCGGCTGGAGGCCGGCCATGGGTTGTCACTGGCCGAGCTGCTGTACTCCGTGGTCATGGCGCTGGACTCGGTGGAGATCAACAGCGACCTGGAGGTCGGCGGCATCGACCAGTTCCTCAACATGCAGATGTGCCGGCACGTCATGCACATCTGCGGGCAGGTACCGGAGGTGGTGGTCGCCACCTCGCTGATCGAGGGCACCGATGGCACCGGGGCGAAGATGTCCAAGTCAAAGGGCAACTACGTGCCCCTGACCGCTCCCGCCGGTGAGATCTTCGGTAAGATCATGTCGGTGGCGGACCGGCTGGTGGAGCCGTACTTCCAGGCACTGAGCGAGTGGCGCAACGCCGAACTGGCCATCGCCGGCGCACAGCTGGCGGCCGGGTCCCTGCATCCGATGGACCTGAAGAAGATTCTCGCCGGGGAGGTCACCGCGGCCGTCCACGGCGTCGACGCGGCCATGAAGGCACGCGAGGAGTTCGTCGCCCGCTTCTCCAGGCGTGCCTTCGGCGAGGTCGAGGACCTGCCCGTCATCATGGATCTGGGTCAGTCGGTCACCGATGCGGTCAGGGCGCTCGGTTTCGCCAAGAGCAACGGTGACGTCCGTCGGGTCGCCGAGCAGAACGGCCTGCGGCTCGTGGTCGAATCCGACGGCGTCCAGGACCAGATCCCGCTCACCGCCGATGAGGCCCGCGAGCTCCTTGCGGCAGTGGTCACCGACAAGCTCCACGGTCAGACCGGGGAGTACTACCTCAAGGTCGGCCGCAAGCTCGCCCGGATCGTCACCACGTCCTGACCGGCAGCACGACGTCCTGACTCAACCTGCTGTGAGGTCGCGCGCTTGGGCCAACGCGGCCGGCCCCGGGTAGCTGGCCGCACGGCCGTCGATGTTCTTGATCTGTTCACGGAACGGGTTGGCTCGGTAGACGCCGAGAATGCGGTATTCGGCGAAGTAACCGAGCTCGGTGAACGCGCGTCCCACGTGCGGCTCGTCGGGATGGCCTTCGATGTCGGCGAGAAACTGTGTCGCGATGAACTGGCCACCGACCATGTAGCTCTCAAGTTTGGTCATGTTGACGCCGTTGGTCGCGAACCCCCCGAGCGCCTTGTAGAGGGCGGCCGGCAGGTTGGATACCTTGAAGACGAAAGTGGAGACGATCGGGCCGATCCCGGCCGCAGCTCGCAGTTCTTTCGATGACAAGATCATGAACCGGGTGGTGTTATGTTCCTCGTCCTTGAGGTCGGCTTTGAGGATCTGCAGGCCGTAGGCTTCGGCCGCCAGCTCGGATGCGATCGCTCCTCTGGTCGGATCGCCCGCCTCCGCGACTTCCCGGGCGCAACCCGCAGTGTCGGCGCCGGCTACCGCGGGTAGCCCGAGTTCGCGCAGAGCGACCCGGCACTGGGCCAGCGCCTGAGGATGGCTGTGCACGGTCCGAAGATCGGCCAGGGTGGCTCCTGGTAGTCCCAGCAGCTGATGGTGGACCGGCAGAAAATACTCGCCGATGATATACACCGACGAGTCGGGCAGCAGATAGTGGATGTCGGCGACGCGACCTGCCGTCGAGTTCTCGACCGGAATCATTCCGAGGTCTGCGCTGCCGTTCTCAATTGCCGCGAAGCACTCCTCAAAGGTCTGAAACGGCACCGGCTCGTAGTCCGGATACACGTTTTGGCACGCCAGGTGCGAATTGGCCCCCAACTCGCCCTGGAAAGCGATCTTCTTGCGCCCTGTCATCGCTGAAGCGGTCCATTTCTCATGATCAATTGCCTGGCGGCCGCGGTCGGCCCGGCGGTGATGATACCCGAGCGGTCGCCGGGCGAGTGCGACAGTGGCGATCTTCGCCCCGCCGGCCGCTCCACTCGTCGTCACCCCACGGTCCCCGGATCGAGCCGAACATGTTCCGTCCTGGTATGCGACATCCGGGATGAGGTCTGTCAGGAGGCTGGCCGAACCCCCCGGTGACGCTCACCGACGCGGCAAAGCTCCTCGCCGGGTTCGGCACCTCCCAAATCGCGGTGGCCATACGGCTGACGGTCGTCGACATCGCTCGTGCCCCGGAGGACGACCGATTGTCTCGGCAACCCCCTCAAACCGCTGGACACGGTTCGCACAGGGCAGCACTGACAATTTTCAGATCATGCTCTGCGATCGGTCGCACACCGTCGTGCGTGGCTT
>NZ_CAUVXI010000065.1:0-24691 GCF_963555845.1 Protofrankia sp. Cas8
GCCGGGCTCGCCGTTTATACCGCTGCGTTCGTGTGCGAGGCGCTACGCAGCGGTATTGGCGCGGTCGACGCAGGCCAGGCCGAGGCCGCGCGCGCGATAGGTCTCACCTTCGGTCAGTCGCTACGACTGATCGTGCTGCCGCAGGCTGTGCGGGCGGTGATTCCGCCGCTGGGCAGCGTCGCGATCGCAATGATCAAAAATTCGGCGATCCTCGGCGCCTTCGGGGTCGGCGGCGAACTTTACAGTGTGGCGAACACGCTGAACAGCGCCCGGGGTGAACCGGCACTGCCGGTCTACACCGGCGTGGTGATCGGTTATCTGATCATCATCATTCCCGCAGGTCTGCTCCTGGGGGTACTGGAGAAGCGTATGACGGTCGCCCGGTGAGCGGAGGCCATCTCTACGATGCGCCGGGCCCCCGCGGGCGACGGCGGATCCGTATCGCCACGGTGGTGGCGGGCCTGGCCCTGGTCGGCATCGCGGCGCTCGTCGTACGGCGGCTCGCCGCGAACGGCCAGTTCGCCGCTGCGAAGTGGAGCCCGCTGTTCGACCCGAACGACGCGAACTTCGCCGACCTGTGGCGCCTGTTCGGCGGCGGTCTCCTGCACACCCTGACGGCCGCCGCCCTGGCGATGTCGTTGTCGCTGCCGTTCGGGGTTCTCATCGCGGCGACGAGGATCTCGGCATCCCGATGGTACCGCGGGATAATCGTCGGTACGGTTGAGATCCTGCGCGCCGTCCCGGTGGTTATCGCAATCTTTTTCGCGTATCAGGTTCTCCCCACGTATGGGCTCAAGCTGCCGCTGTTGTGGTACATCGTCATCGGTCTCACAGCCTACAACTCGGTGGTCATCTCCGAGATCGTCCGGGCGGGTATCCTCGCGGTACCGAAAGGTCAGTCCGACGCCGCCGCCGCGCTGGGTCTCACTCGCGCCCAGTCCATGCGGTTCATCCTGTTGCCCCAGGCGTTCCGATCGATGCTGCCAGCATTGATCAGCCAGCTCGTCGTGATCCTCAAAGACACGTCTCTCGGCGCGTTCATCGCCTACGAGGAGCTGCTGCGCCGCGGTCTGATCGCCATTCAGACACTGCACAACCCGATTCAGACATATCTGGTGATCGCCGCTATCTTCATCGGCATCAACTATCTCGCGAGCCGTCTGGCGATCTACGTGGAAGCGCGCCTGTCAACCCGGCGATCGGTGCCGCCCTCCGAAGATCGTCAGATCAACAGTTCGGTGCCGGCAACAGTCCCGTGACGGCAGTCATCCCGTCGACGGAAATGCACAGAGACGATGGTGAGTGCTCTGGACGACTGCTATTCCTGCGTGGGCAACGGGTCGCTGGACACCCTGCCGCCGCGGGAACGGATCCTGCTGGGGTCGGGATGGCGGGTCGCGCACGCGATCCGTGCCGCGCTGCCCGGCTGGTTGGTTGTCGTCGCACGCCGGCACGTCACGTCGCTGGGCGATCTGACCGCCGCGGAGGCGTCCGAACTCGGTCTGATGACGTGGCGGCTCGGTCGCGCCCTGACCGACGTCACGGGGTGCGCGAAAACCTACGTGGCCGCATTCTCCGAGGCGCCGGGCTTCACCCACATCCATGTCCACGTCATTCCACGCGCCGAGAGCCTACCTGCCGCCGACCGCGGCCCTGCAGTCTTCTCCTACCTGCGCAGACCGGCCAGCGAGTGGGTGTCGTCAGAGGTCATGGACAGCCTTGCGGAGACCCTTGCCGTGTCACTCGCGTCGATGCCGTAGCGCCGCCCGGCTCGGGCCTCACGCTGGCCAGCTCGACGGCGACGACCGGTGACCGCCTGCTGCTGACTCCACCCGGCGGCTGGCAGCACGACGACCGGGTGGATCTCCAGAACCCTGATGTGGGCGGTGGTGGGCTCGCCGAAGCCGTCCGCATGAGAGGGTCGAATGCGTCTGACCCTCAGCCTGGTGCGGTGTTCCACCGCCGATGCCAGCCGGGCGGTCGATGACGATGAGCGCACACCCGCCGTCGTGATCAAAGCAAGGGTGGGATGATCAGGATATACCTTGAGATCGAGGCAAAGTATACGTGAAGCGGAGTATCGGTGACTGATTCGACCATCATCTACACCCACACTGACGAAGCCCCGGCCCTGGCTACGTACGCGTTCCTGCCAGTGGTCCAGGCATACGCCCGAGCGGCCGGTGTCAGTGTCGAAAGCCGTGACATCTCCCTGGCGGGGCGGATCATCGCCAGTTTCCCCGAGTATCTCGGGGAGGCTCAGCGCATCCCTGACGCGCTCACCGAGCTCGGTGAACTGGCCAGGACGCCCGGGGCGAACATCATCAAGCTGCCGAACGTCTCGGCGTCGCTTCCGCAGCTGAAGGCGGCGATCGCCGAGCTGCAGCAGCATGGCTACGCGTTGCCGGACTACCCTGACGACCCGAAGACCGACGAGGATCGGGCCATCCGCGTCCGTTACGACACGGTCAAGGGCAGTGCGGTCAATCCGGTGCTACGCGAGGGCAACTCCGATCGCCGTGCCCCTGCGTCGGTGAAGAACTACGCCAGGACCCACCCGCACCGGATGGGCGCGTGGCGGTCCGACTCGAAGACGAACGTCGCCACCATGGTTGCCGACGATTTCCGCTCCACCGAGCGGTCCGCGGTCATCACCCGGGACGGCTCGGTGCGCATCGAACTGGCGGGTGACGACGGTGCCACCACCGTCCTGCGTGCGTCCGTGCCGGTGCTGGCGGGCGAGGTCGTGGACGCGTCGGTGATGCGCGTGGCCGCGCTGTATGAGTTCCTTGCGGCACAGATCGCCCGGGCCAAGGCCGAGGGCGTACTGTTCTCGGTGCACCTGAAGGCGACGATGATGAAGGTCTCCGACCCGATCATCTTCGGTCACGTGGTGCGGGCCTTCTTCCCGGCGACGTTCGCCGCGTACGGTGCGACGCTCGCCGCCGCAGGCCTGAGCCCGAACGACGGGCTCGGCGCCATCCTCAAGGGCCTGGAACAGCTGCCCGAAGGCGCGGAGATCAAGGCCTCCTTCTCCGCCGAGCTGACTGCCGGGCCCGCCCTGGCGATGGTCGACTCCGACCGCGGCATCACCAACCTGCACGTGCCCAGCGATGTCATCGTCGACGCCTCCATGCCGGCCATGATCCGCACCTCTGGTCGCATGTGGGGGCCGGACGGCCAGGAGGCGGATACCCTCGCGGTTCTCCCCGACAGCAGCTACGCCGGCATCTACCAGGTCGTCCTCGACGACTGTCGGGCGAACGGGGCCTTCGACCCCGCGACGATGGGCTCGGTGTCCAACGTCGGTCTGATGGCGCAGCAGGCCGAGGAGTACGGCAGCCACGACAAGACCTTCGAGATCCCCACCACGGGCACGGTGCGGGTCGTCGACGAGGCCGGCGACGTGGTTGTGGAGCAGGTGGTCGCCGCCGGCGACATCTTCCGCGTATGCCAGGCCAAGGATGCACCGATCAGGGACTGGGTGAAGCTCGCGGTCACCCGCGCCCGCGCCACCGGCGACCCGGCGGTGTTCTGGCTGGACGAGAACCGCGCGCACGACGCGAAGGTGATCGAGAAAGTCAGGGCATACCTGCCCGAACACGACATCCGGGGACTGCAGATCGAGGTCATGGCGCCGGTCGACGCGATCGCGTTCTCGCTGGAGCGGATCCGCCGCGGCGAGAACACGATCTCGGTTACCGGCAACGTGCTGCGTGACTACCTGACCGACCTGTTCCCGATCCTGGAGCTCGGTACGAGCGCCAAGATGCTCTCGGTCGTCCCGCTCATGAACGGCGGCGGCCTGTTCGAGACCGGGGCCGGCGGCTCCGCACCCAAGCACGTCCAGCAGCTCCTCAAGGAGAACTACCTGCGCTGGGACAGCCTGGGCGAGTTCCTCGCGCTGGCGGTCAGCTTCGAGCATCTCGCCCAGACGACGGGTAACGCACGCGCTCAGGTGCTCGCCGACACCCTCGACCGCGCGACTGCCACCTTCCTCAACGAGGACAAGTCGCCCAGCCGCCGCCTGGGCGGCCTCGACAACCGCGGCAGCCACTTCTACCTGGCGTTCTACTGGGCGCAGGAGCTGGCCACGCAGACCGACGACGCCGATCTCGCGGCGGCGTTCGCAGGCCTGGCCAAGACGTTCGCCGAGCAGGAGCAGACCATCGTCGACGAGCTGATCGCGGTCCAGGGCTCGCCGACCGACATCGGGGGTTACTACCAGCCCGACGCCTCCATGGCCGCGGCTGTTATGCGCCCGTCGACGAGCTTCAACGAGGCCCTTGCGGCTCTCGCCTGAGGAGTGAAGCGGCTTCCCGTTTCGGTGGGCAGTGAACCTCAGGTTCGCTGCCCACCGAAACGGGATCGCTCCAGAGCCGGGCGAACGGCCGGGCTGCCGTTCGCCCGGCCGTTCACGCGGACGTTCACCCCGCCGCGGCCCGGCCCACAAAGGCCATGCCACGATCCCGGCAGACCGCCCGCTGCTCCTTCGCCGGCAGGAAGTCCACCAGTTTCGGCATCTGCGACGGGTCAGCCATGCCCTCCCCGTGCGGATAGTCCGAACCCATCACCAGGCAATCCGATCCCACCGCGCCGGCGATCTCGGCGATGTCGTCCTCCGGGTAGGGGACCACCAGGATGTGCGCACGCACGATCTCGGTCGGCCGGCCGGGTAGGGGACCGCCTATCCACGGGCCGTTGCGTCCCATGCCGCGCATCTTGTCGATGCGCCCCATGAAGTACGGCAACCAGCCTGCACCGTGCTCGACGGATATGACCTTGAGCTGCGGAAATCGACCGAACAGGTTGTCGTAGACGAGCGCGGACAGAGTATCCATGATCGCCCGGTCGCCATACAGGTTCATCCACTGCCAGGCGGACTGATCATACGGGCGCGGATTGGAGTCCTGGCCCCAATGCACGGCTTCACGCTCGTTGTAGCCGCAATCGGTGATGTGATAGGCGACGCCCACGGCCGCTTCGTTGAGCCGTGCCCAGATCGGGTCGAAATACGGGTCTGCGGGCGAGCGGCCGTAGGCCGGTCCGGTGCGCAACATCACGACTCGGGCGCCGCGTTCCAGCACCCATTCGGTTTGGCGAACCGCCTCGTCCAGGTCCCGGAACGAGATCGCCGGCGGGCAGAACAGCCGGCCGCCGTTCGCGAACCCCCAGGTCTCGAACAGCCACCGGTTGAAGGCGTTGAGGTTGGCGTACAGGACATCGGTGCGCCGGCAGAACGACTCGGCGAACAGCGCCAGCCCGGGAAAGACAAGCGCCGCCTCGACACCCTGGCGATCGAGGTCGGCCAGCCGGGCCTGCGGCTGCAGGTACTCAGGCCGGGGCTTCTGGTAAAAGCGCTCGTCGTCGGCGATCCCGGTCTTCATCGCGCGCAGCTTCTCGGCGAGCGTCCCCGGGACGTGCACCTGCTCGTACAGGTTGCCGTCGGTGAACGTCACAATCCGATCACCAGCCACGATCAGTTCGGTACCGGCGGCGTCGCGGACCGGTCGCAACGCCTCCGCACGAAATGCGGGGTCGATGTAGTCGGCGAACGCGTCACGCGGTTCGTACAGGTGCGAGTCCGCGTCGAACAGGGGGTAATCGACGACCGGTGTCATGGTCTTCTCCTTTGCCGCTTCCCGCGGCCGCGGACGGCGGCCGTCGCTCAGGTCCGTCAGACCGCAGCCGCGCCCTGGTACCGGCTGACCTCGGGCCTGCCATCAGTGACCCGGGGGACTTCGGCCCCCGGCGATGCGACAGAACCACGATCGCATCGCCTTTGGCCCACTAGCCGATCGGCGCCCGAGCGAGCCCGCGCAGGATGAAAGTGCGGTACCAGTCCCCGATGTCGGCGAATGACAGCCGACCCTCGGGTCTATACCACAGGTGGGTGTAGTTCATCAACTGCATAATGCTGTTGGCCGCGACCGCGGGGTCGACGGCCGGGTCGAAGGCGCCTTCGTCGACACCCTGACCGATGATGTCGCGCACGAACTGGTCGTAGGCGTCGCGCTGGTCGATCAGCGTTTGGACGCGTTCGGGACGCAGGCTACGGAACTCCCGTTCGACGACGGCGGAGTACCGGATGTTGGTGGCCAGTCGGGCCATCCACCGCTCGACGAACCGTGACAGCCGCGTCACCGCATCCGCGCGCATGAGCGTCTCATCCTCGGTCAGGTAGCGCAGGCCGTCGGCGTGGACGTGCTCGGCGATGGCGTAGAGGAGGTCCTCCTTGGTGTCGATGTAGTAGTAGAGGCTGCCCTTGAGCAGGCCGACCCGGGATGCGATGTCCTGGATCGTGGTCGCCTCGTAGCCCTTCTCGTAGAACACATGGGCGGCTACATCAAGGATTTCGTGCCAGCGGGACTCGCCCACCACGGCCTTCGGCGGTCGCGCGGACAGCCGAGGGACACCAGCGCCCGTCCCCGGGCCGTGCGACTGCCCGGCTGCGTCGCTCACCCGGCCATGTCCCATCGGGCAGATCACCTTCTTCGACGAATGTGCCGCTTGACGGACCGCCTGTGCCAGACCAATCTAACGGTTGTTTGACCTGCACGTCCAGGTCCACGATACGAGTCAGTCGCCCGACCACGTTCCCGCAGTCCGTGGCGGCGGCCGGGGCGTCCAGGAGGCAGCGAGATGACAGAAGTGGCGCCGGGCGACGACGAGATCGGGCAGTTCGCCGCCCTGGCCACCGCCTTCCTGGACCGGCACGCCAAGCGCCGGCCCGAGCGCCTCGGCCAGCTGGGGTGGGGTGAGGGTCCAGACGACATCGCCGTGCTGGAGGTGCACGCCGACGCCGACGCCGAGCGGCGCGACCTCACCGCGGCGCAGGCGTGGCGGGCGACGGTCTTCGACGCCGGGTTCGGCTGGCTCGGCGGCCCGGTGGAGTACGGCGGCGGCGGCCGCAACCCGGTCCTCGACGACGTCTACCGCGGTCTGGAATCCGGGTATGAGGTGCCGAACCAGAACATCATCGCCAGCGGCACCGCGCTCGTGGCGCCCGCGGTGATCGCACACGGCAGCGCCGAGGTGAAGGCCCGGTACCTGCGCGGCGTCTTCCGTGGCGACCTCGTCTGCTGCCAGCTGCTGTCCGAACCCGACGCCGGCTCCGACCTCGCCGGGCTGCACACCCGCGCGGTGCGCGACGGCGACGAGTGGGTCGTCACCGGCCAGAAGGTGTGGAGTTCCTACGCCCACCTCGCCCACGTCGGGCAGCTCCTGGCCCGCACCGATCCGGATGCCTCCAGGCACGCCGGACTGACGATGTTCCTCGTCGACATGGACAGTCCCGGCGTGCAGGTCAGGCCGCTGCGGATGATGACCGGCGAGGCCCACTTCAATGAGATCTTCTTGGACGAGGTGCGGATCCCCGACCGCCACCGGGTCGGGGCGGTCGGCCAGGGCTGGCAGGCCACGATCACCACGCTGATGAGCGAACGGGCCGCCGTCGGCGGCGGCGCGACCTCACCGGCCATGGACCCCGTCCATCGCGTCACGGCGCTGGCCCGCCAGCTGGGCCGCGCCGGCGACCCGCTGCTACGGCAACGGCTCGCCGACGTCCACCTCCATGAACGGTTGCTGCGCTACCTGGGGCTGCGCCAGGAGGCCGCCCTCGCGGCCGGCCGGCCGCCCGGACCGGAAGGATCGGTGATGAAGCTGTTGTACTCACAACAGGCTCGGCGGATCGGCGAACTGGCCGCGGACCTGCTGGGACCGGCGGTCACCGCCGACAACGGCGAGTGGGGGACGTTCGCCTGGGCGCGGTGGGTGTGTGGAGCGCCGTTGCTGCGGATCGCCGGCGGCACGGACGAGATCCAACGCAACACCCTCGCCGAACGGGTGCTGGGACTGCCCCGGGGGCTGCGGTGACAACGCCGGCCGCCGCGCGGCCGAGCGCACCCTCCACCGCCTCCACCGCCACCACCGGCCAGCGAAAGGTGATCGTGGAACCATGATGACCGGCGAGCAGTACCTCGACTCGCTGCGAGACGGGCGCCGGGTGGCGCTCGACGGTGTCCTGCTGCCTGACGTCACCGCCGACCCGGGGCTTGGCAACGCCGCACGCTGGGTGGCCACCGGCTACGACCGCATCCGGTCGGGGTACCCGGACGGCGTGAACCCGATCTACCAGATCCCGCGGACGGTCGAGGACCTGCGGGCCAGGCTCGATCTTGTCCAGGAATCCGACGTGACGGTCGCCCTGACCTCCGCGGTCCTCGCGTTGCTGACTGCGGCGCCGCGACTGGCCACGGCAAACCCGGCCTACCGGGAACGGATACTGCGCTATTTCGAGGACTGCAGGCGCCGCGACGTACGGTTCGCCGAGGTCATCACCGACGCCAAGGGCGACCGGTCGCTGCCGCCCGGCAAACAGGACGACCCCGACCTCTATCTGCGGGTCGTCGACCGCGACGCCGACGGTATCGTGATCAACGGGGCGAAGTTCCACATCACGATGGGCCCGCTGGTGCACGAGCTCGTCGTCATGCCCACCAAGCGAATGAAGCCGGGCGAGGAGCAGTACGCGGTGGCGTGCGCGGTGCCGGTGAACTCCCCGGGCGTCACCCAGATCGCCACCAGCCCGCACCCCCGGGGCAGCGACGGGCGGTCACACCCGGTGTCCGGCCGACATACCGACCCGGACTCAATAGTGATCTTCGATCACGTGCATGTGCCGTACGAGCGTGTCTTCCTCGACGGTGAGGTCGAGGAGTCCGCGGTGGTCGCCCACTCGCTCGGGCTGTGGGAACGGATCAACGGGGTGGCCGACATGGCGCGCCTCGGTGACCTGCTGGTCGGGATGGCCCAGCTCGTCGCCGAGGCGAACGGCGTCGACCGGATCCCGCACATCAAGGACAAGATTGCGGAGATGGTCATCTACGCCACCCTGGTGCGCGCCGGGCTGGAGGCGTCCATCGCCGGCGCGACCCACACCGAGGACGGCATGATCGCGCCCAACGAGCTGTATGCGAACGCCGCCAAGTACCACGCCGCGGCGCACTACCCGGTCATGGTTCGCAACCTGCACGACATCGCCGGGGGCGCCGTGGCGACGGCCCCCTCCATGGCCGACTACGACAACCCGCAGCTACGGCCCTATATCGACAAGTACCTGCGGACCATGCCCGGCGTCGACGGCTACTACCGGATGCGGCTGTTCCATCTGATCCGCGACGTCACCGCCGACGCGCTCGGCGGCCGGGAACTGGTCTCCTGGCTGCAGTCCGGCGGCGGACTGTTCGCGCAACGCACCGTGACCCGCAAACACTACGACATCGAGGCCGCCAAGGACCTGGCCCGGCGGGCCGGCGGGCTCCTCGACGGGGCCGAGCCGGCGAGCTACCCGGACGGCCATGGCTGAGTCATCTCCCCCCGGGCCATCTCCCCCCGGGTCAGTTCCTCCCGGGCCGGCCCAGGCCAGCCCGTCCCGCGCTCGCAGGGTGGCCCTCGTCACCGGCGGTACCCGCGGCATCGGCGCGGCGATCACCGAGCGGCTTGCGCGCGACGGCATCCACGTCGCCGCGGTCTACGTCCACGACGACGGCCGCGCGAAGGAGTTTCTGGACCAGGTCAGCAACGCGGGCATGTCCGTGTCGCTGCATCGCGGCGACATCGGCTCGCCGGCCGACTGCGAGCGGCTCGCCTGCGAGGTCGTCGCCGCGCACGGCCCGGTCGACTACCTGGTGAACAACGCGGCCATCAGCAGCGACGCCCCGGCGCACGAGATGACGGTCGAGCAGTGGGACGCGGTCGTGCGGGTCTCGCTGTCCGGCGTCTTCTACCTCACCCGGGCGGTGCTGCCCACGATGCTCGAGCGCGGCTTCGGCCGGATCGTCAACGTCGGCTCCATCGCCGGGACGATGGGCTCGACCTGGCAGGCGAACTACGCCGCGGCGAAAGGCGGGGTGATCGCGTTCACCAAGTCGATCGCTCGGGAGACCAGCCGCAGGGGCGTGACCGCCAACTGCGTGCTGCCCGGCCCGACGCGGACCGACATGGCGGCGGCCACCCCGGACGAGGTGAACGACAAACTGCTGCGGCTCATCCCGGCGCGGCGCGTGGGCCGACCCGAGGAGATCGCCCATGCCGTGCGTTTCCTTCTCGACGACCTGTCCGGCTTCATCACCGGCGCGCTGCTGCCGGTCGACGGCGGCATGAGCATGTGAACGGGCGTACACGTGAACGGGAGGACGGATATGCATCTCGATGACCGGGTCGCGATCGTCACCGGGGCCGGGTCGGGGCTCGGGCGGGCCGCGGCCGTCGCCCTCGCCGCTGCGGGCGCGCGGGTCGTAGCCGCCGACATCGACCCGGCGTCCGCCGCGCACACCGCGGATCTGATCGTCGCGGCCGGCGGCCAGAGTTGCTCGATCCGGGCTGATGTCGGCGTGGCGGACGACTGCGCGGCCCTGGTGCGCCGGGCCGTCGACGCCTACGGGGCGCTGCACATCCTCTACAACAGCGCCGGAATCGCGCTCGGGAGGCAGGACGGGTTCGTCGCCGACATCGAGCCCGAGGTGTGGGACCGGGTCATCCGCGTCAACCTGTCCGGCACGTTCTACTGCTGCCACTACGCGATCGGCCCCATGCAGGCATCCGGTGGAGGTTCGATCATCAACACCGCCTCGTCCATGGCCCACCTGCCCAACGGACTCCTCGACGGCTACGCTGCGTCCAAGGGCGGGGTTGCCACGCTGACCCGGTCCATGGCGGTCGGCTGCGGCGCGCGCAACATCCGGGTCAACGCGATCAGCCCGGGCTACGTCGACACGCCGATCAACGCACCTCTGCTGCGCAACGACAAGGTCCGGACGGCCTTCGCCGCCGGCCACGCCACCGGGCTCCAGACCGCCGAGGAGATCGCAGACCTCGTCGTCTTCCTCGCCGGCGACGCCTCCCGCAGCCTCACCGGTGCCGTGCTCACCTGCGACCGGGGCTGGACGGCGTTCAAGGTTCCCGATGTCCTGCGGCCCGCACCGTGATCACTCTGGCCGTCGCCGTCACGGTCGGTCCGCGACGGCGTCCGCGGACGCGTCCGCGAGGACGTCGGCGGCCAGGTTGGCGATGTTCGTCCGGCGGGCCACCCCGCGGGGCGACTCGTCGTATCCGGAGAGTGGGTAGCCGTTCGTCAGGAAGGCAAAGGAGACCTGGCTGACCGGGTCCATGAACGACACCTGGCAGGGCGCACCGCCATGCCCGAATGTCTCGGCGGAACCGGTGGCCGGTAGGTAGGCGCCGGGCAGCGTTCCGGCGACGACCACGAACAGCCCCATCGTCACCGGGTTCGGCTGGGCGCTGTAGCCCTGCGGGTGCATCGTCAACCGAGGGCGGATCCCGTCGGTGACGGCCGTCGGCGTCCACCGTCCGGAATGGACCAGGGACTGGTAGTGCAACGCGACGTCGCGTGCCGTCCCGACCAGCGAGTGACTCGGCTCGCCGGCGGCCAGAATCTCGGGCTTCGACAGGTACCAGGGACCCCACGGGTCGACGGTCGCATCCGAGTCCTCGGGATCGATGCTGACGAAGGGGGCGACGTCGTCGGCGTGGCGCTCCTGGGGTACCCCGAGCTCCAGCGACAGCCCCAGCGGCTCGGCGATCTCTTCCCGTAGGTACTGCGCCAGGGTGGAGCCGGTGCGCCGTTCGACGATCTCCGCGATCACCCACGCCGCCGACGTCAGGTGGAACTCCAACCGGCTGCCGGGCTCGAACGTCAGCCGCCACTTCGACATGGCGGCGAGCCGTTGACCGCGGTCGAGCATCTGGGGCCATCCCAGTGGCGCAAGGGGGAACCCGGCGGTGTGGGTCAGCACCTGTTCCACCGTCACGACGTCTTTGCCGTTGGTCCCGAACTCGGGAATGATGTCCGCGACCCTCTCACCCGCGGCGAGAAGTCCTTCCCCCATCAGCTTCCAGACGATCGAGGCGACGATCGGGCGGCTCGCAGACTGCAGGACATAGCGGGTCTGCGGCGTCGCGTCCCCGTAGGTCTCGAACAGCACCAGGCGACCGGCCCGAGCCAGTGCGATCTGCGCCGACGGTAACGGCCCGCCTTCGACCTCTATCCGGACGCGTTCGGTCAACAGGGCGAGCCGGCGGGGGTCAAGACCGACATCCACCGGGTCGGCGAGCAGAGCGACCGGCGAGCTGGACCCGCTGACTGTTGTCCCACGCTCCCTTCGGTCAGCACACATGGGCTACCGGCCCTCCACGAGCTCGTTGTTAATCATCTGACTTAGAGCGCTTAGCTTATGTTTTATGGTGAGGCTGAACGCTCGTGTCCGCGTTCCGGCGATCGGTCAGCGGAGCTGTGTCGGCCAACGGAGCTGTGTTCAGCCCGGCAGAATGACGATCTCATCGCCGACGGTCAGTGCACCGCCGCGCACGATGTCGGCGCGCAGGCCGCCTCGGTCCTCGAGGGCGTTGCGCACACCCGGGCGGGTGCGTTGGTCGAGGTAGGCGCATGGCGGGCATGATCGGACGCCGCACAGGACGACGTCGCCGATACGGAAGGTCCTATCGACAAGATCGAGCAGTGTGACGCCTGCGGTGACCAGGTTTCGCCGGGTCTCATGTTCGGCCAACTGGACGCCGGTGTCTGCGACGGCGGCGGCGACCGCCTCGCGTTCGATCAGCGTGACCTGCCGTCCTGGACCGTCGTGTCCGGAGAAGGTGCCGGTGCCAGCCGCGTACCGGTCGCCGTCCAGCCCTTTCCCCTCCACCGCGAACACGTTGCCGGGTGACTGCATTGCGGCGCCCCGTTGCGGCGTCACGTAGATGCCGACCAGGCGCCCCCGGACCGTCCCCGTCGCGTCAGCGTCCGCCATGACCAGTCACACTATAGTCCGCGGGTGTAGCCGAGATACCTCGGAAGTCGGCCACGATCGCCTCTTGGTCGGATGGGCGTCCTGGGCACTCCTACAGGCCGAGGTGGCGGGCGATGAGCATCTTCTGGACCTCGCTGGTGCCTTCCCCGATCTCCAGGATCTTGCTGTCCCGCCAGTGCCGGGCGACGGGGTACTCGTTCATGAAGCCGTAGCCGCCGTGGATCTGGGTTGCCTCACGGGCGTTGGTCACCGCGGCCTCGCTGCTGACCAGCTTCGCGATCGCAGCCTCCTTCTTGAACGGGCGGCCGGAGGCCATCCGGGCGGCCGCGTCGTAGTAGGCGGTGCGGGCGACGTGGGTACGCGCCTCCATCTCGGCAATCTTGAAGGAGATCGCCTGGTTGGCGCCGATCGGCCGGCCGAAGGCGTGGCGGGTCCGGGCGTAGGCCACCGATTCCTCGACGCAGGCCTGGGCGAGGCCGACGGCCAGTGCCGCGATGGCAATGCGGCCTTCGTCGAGGATGGACAGGAAGTTCGCGTAGCCGCGGCCCCGTTCGCCGAGCAGGTTGGCCTCGGGTACCCGTACGTCGACGAGCGTGAGCGGGTGGGTGTCGCTGGCATGCCAGCCGACCTTGGAGTACGCCGGTTCCGCGGTGAAGCCGGGGGTCGGGACCGGCACCACAATGGTGCTGATCTCCTTATTCCCGGCCGCGGTGGTGCCGGTGAGGGCGGTGACCGTGACGAGCCGGGTGATGTCGGTACCGGAGTTGGTGATGAACGCCTTGGCACCGTTGATCACCCAGGTGTCGTCGTCGAGGCGTGCGGTCGTGCGGGTGCCGCCGGCGTCGCTGCCCGCCTCGGGTTCGGTCAGCCCGAACGCGCCGAGGGCCTCGCCCGAGCACAGCATGGGCAGCCATTGCTGTTTCTGGTCCTGCGTGCCGAACCGGTAGATCGGCATCGCGCCGAGCGAGCAGCCGGCCTCCAGCGTGATCGCTACCGACGAGTCGACCCGGGCGAGTTCCTCGATGGCCAGGCAGAGGGTGAAGAAGTCGCCGCCCATCCCGCCGTAGGACTCGGGGAAGGGCAGTCCGAACAGGCCCATCGAGGCCATGGCGGCGACGACTTCGTAGGGGAAGGTCTTGTTCTCGTCGTGTTGGGCGGCGACCGGGGCGACGACCTCGCGGGCGAACTCGGCGACGGTGCGGCGCAGGGATTCCTGCTCGTCGGTGAGGCGGGTGTCAGGCATCGGGTGTCTCCTGCGGGTCCTGCGGGTCCTGCGGGTCCTGCGGGCCGGGGATGAGTGCGTCGGCCTCCACGACGGCGAGGACCTGGTCGAGGGTGACCTGTTCGCCGGTGTGTGCGAACAGGTCTGTGACGTGGCCGTCCCGCGGGGCGGCGAGGGTGTGTTCCATCTTCATCGCCTCGACGATGATCAGTGGCTGGCCGGCGGTGACCTGTTCTCCGGCGGCGACGTGAACGGCGATGACGGTGCCGGGCATCGGGCTGCGGACCTCGGCGGCGCCGGCCGATCCCGCTCCTGTGTGGGCGGCGGGGTCGGCCTCGACGATCCGCCAGGCGGCTCCGTCGGCGCCGAGCCAGCGGGTCGCCCCGTCGCGGGCGTACCACCAGCGTCGGCTCCGCCCGCCGACGGTGATCAGCAGTTCGCTGCAGTCGTCGGCGAGGGTACGTACCGCGGCGGTCCGGGGTTCCCCGGTCGCGGCGGGCTCGACGTTGACGTTGACGTTGACGGTGACGGTGACGGTGACGGTGACGGTGGCGGCTGTCGGGGTGCCGGTCACGGTGACCTCGGCGATGCCGCCGCCGGGCAGCGCCGGCCGCCAGACCAGGGGAGCCGGGACACCGCCGACCCGCCAGCCGCTGGGGACGTCCCAGGGGTCGATCACCGGGCCGGCCGGCTGCGCCTCGGCGAGCCGCGCCAACCCGTAGGCCGCCAGCGCGTGGGCCGGGAGCGCACCGGCCGCCAGCGCACCGGCCGGGGGCGCACCGGCCGGGAGGTCAGCGTCGCCGAGGCCGTCGAGCTCGCGTTCGACCAGACCGGTGTCGAGGCGTCCGGCGGCCACGTCGGGGTGGGCGAGCAGCGCCCGGAGGAAGGCGATGTTGGTCGTGACGCCGAGGACGGCGGTGCGGGCGAGGGCGGCGTGCAGCCGGGTACGCGCGGTCGCCCGGTCCGGCCCCCAGGCGATCACCTTGGCGAGCATCGGGTCGTAGTCGGTTCCCACCCGCTGCCCGTGGGTGAGGCCCGAGTCGACGCGCACGCCGTCGCCGTCGGGTTCGCGCATCAGCAGGACGGTGCCGCCGGTCGGGAGGAAGCCGCGGGCCGGGTCCTCGGCGTAGACCCGCGCCTCGATCGCGTGCCCGGTCAGGGCGATGTTCTGCTGGGAGGTGGTCAGCGGCCGGCCCGCGGCGATCCGGATCTGCTCGGCGACCAGGTCGATCCCGGTGACCATCTCGGTGACCGGATGTTCGACCTGCAGCCGGGTGTTCATCTCCATGAAGAAGAAGTGCGCCGGGTCGTCGGCGCCGACGATGAACTCCACGGTGCCCGCGCCGGTGTAGCCCACGGCGCGGGCGACCTCGACCGCGGCCGCGCCGATGCGGTCCCGGGTCGCGACGTCGAGCAGCACCGACGGCGCCTCCTCGATGATCTTCTGGTGGCGGCGTTGCAGGCTGCACTCGCGTTCGCCGAGGTGAACGACGGCGCCGTGGGCGTCGGCGAGGATCTGCACCTCGATGTGCCGTGGGCGGTGGACGAACCGTTCGAGGAACAGGGTGTCGTCGCCGAAGGACGCGGCCGCCTGTCGGCGGGCGGCAGCGAGTTCGCTGCGCAACGCGGCCGGTTCGGTGACCAGACGCATCCCTTTCCCGCCCCCACCGGCGGACGGCTTGATCAGCACGGGATAGCCGACCTCGGCCGCGGCGGCGACCAGGTCGGCGTCGCTCATCCCCGGTTCGGTGCGGCCCGGTACCACCGGGACACCAGCGGCGGCGACGGTCTGCTTGGCGCGGATCTTGTCGCCCATCACCGCCACGGCGTGTGCGGACGGTCCGATGAAGACCAGGCCCGCCTGCGTGCAGGCGCGCACGAACGCGACGTTCTCGGACAGGAAGCCGTACCCGGGATGGACCGCCCGGGCGCCGGTGAGCCGGGCCGCGTCGAGCAGCGCCGGGATCGACAGGTAGGACAGCTGGGCGGGCGCCGGGCCGATGTGGACCGCCTCGTCGGCCTCGCGCACATGCCGGGCGTCGGCGTCGGCGTCGCTGTAGACGGCGACCGAGCCGATGCCCAGTGCCCGCAGTGTACGGATCACGCGGACCGCGATCTCACCGCGGTTGGCGACCAGCACGGTGTCGAACAGGGTGGTGTCACCGCTTGTGGTGTCGCAGAGGGTGGCTGGCATCGCGCTCACATCCGGAAGACGCCGTAGCGGACAGGTTCCAGCGGCGCGTTCGCCGCCACCGACAGGGCCAACCCCAGCACCGTGCGGGTGTCGAGCGGGTCGATCACGCCGTCGTCCCACAGCCGGGCGGTCGAGTAGAAGGGGTCACCCTGACGGTCGTACTGAGCGCGGATCGGCGCGGTGAACGCCTCCTCGTCCGCGGCATCCCAGTGCACACCCCGGGTCTCCTGCTGCTCGCGTCGCACGGTCGCCAGCACCGAGGCGGCCTGCTCGCCGCCCATCACCGAGATCCGCGCGTTCGGCCACATCCACAGGAACCGTGGTGAGTAGGCCCGGCCGCACATCGAGTAGTTACCGGCACCGAACGAGCCGCCGATCACAACGGTGAACTTCGGGACCCGCGCGCAGGCGACGGCGGTGACCATTTTGGCGCCGTGCTTGGCGATCCCGCCGGCCTCGAACTCCCGGCCGACCATGAAGCCGGTGATGTTCTGCAGGAACAGCAGCGGGATTCTGCGCTGGTCGCACAGCTCGATGAAGTGCGCGCCCTTGAGGGCGGACTCGCTGAACAGCACGCCGTTGTTCGCCACGATGCCGACCGGGTGGCCGTGCAGCCGGGCGGTGCCGGTGACCAGCGTCGGGCCGTACTCGCGCTTGAATTCGGCGAACCGGCTCCCGTCGACGATCCGGGCGATGACCTCGCGGACGTCGTAGGGGGTGCGGCTGTCGGTGGGTACGACCGCGTACAGCTCCGCCGGGTCGGCGGCCGGCTCGTCGGTAGGGGCGACATCCCAGGGCCGGGGCGCGCGCGGCGCGAGGCTGGCCACGATCGCCCGCACCCGGCGCAGCGCGTCGGCATCGTCGTCGGCCAGGTGATCGGTGACCCCGGAGGTTTTGCTGTGCAACAACCCGCCGCCGAGGTCCTCCGCCGAGACGATCTCCCCGGTCGCGGCCCGCACCAGCGGCGGACCGCCCAGGAAGATCGTACCCTGGTCTCGGACGATGACGGCCTCGTCGCTCATCGCCGGGACGTAGGCGCCACCGGCCGTGCACGAGCCGAGGACCGCGGCGATCTGCGCGATACCGGCCGCCGACATCGTCGCCTGGTTGTAGAAGATCCTCCCGAAGTGCTCGCGGTCGGGGAACACCTCGTCCTGCAGCGGGAGGAACGCCCCCCCGGAGTCGACGAGGTAGACACACGGCAGCCGGTTGTGCAGTGCCACCTCCTGTGCCCGTAGGTGCTTTTTGACGGTGACGGGGTAGTAGGTGCCGCCCTTGACCGTGGCGTCGTTCGCCACCACCACGCACTCACGCCCGGACACCCGTCCGACACCGGTGATGATCCCCGCGCCCGGTGCCTCGTCGCCGTACATGCCGTTGGCGGCCAGCGGCGAGAGTTCCAGGAACGGGCTGCCGCGGTCGAGCAGGGTGTCGATCCGGTCCCGGGGCAGCAGTTTGCCTCGGCTCACATGGCGCAGTCGGGCCTGCTCCGACCCGCCCCGCGCGGTCGAGCTCAGGGCGGACCGTAGCTGGGCGACGAGCGCCTGGTGCGCCGCCGTGCTGGCGACGGCCTGTTCGCTCGCGGTGTCGACGCGGGCCGCCAGCCGGGGGCCGGTCATGAGGTCCTCCCGAGACAGATGACGATTCATGATCTACATCAAGGATGTTAAGGATCACTAACAACTGCTGTCACGCTAGCACGGGCATATCCGCCGCGGAAGGTGTCCGTTTCGGGGTCATGGCATACTGTGAGGGGATGTAGTGAGGTCGCTACCTCGTCCCACTTTTGCCTCACCGTCGCCTTGCAGTCGCTCCACCGTTGTCCAGAGCGTTGAAAGTTAGGATCTCCTCACATCGGCAGGGACGAATCGTCCGAAGATCGTGATCTTTCGCGCGGGCAGCGAGGACCACGGGTGCCTGCGGCAACCGCTCGCCCCGGGTCGGCTCGGCCCTCCTCCCGTCGGGAGGACATCCTGCGGGAGGCTGCGCGGCTGTTCGCCACCCACGGATTCCACGGGGTGAGCATCGAACAGCTCGGCGCCGCCGTCGGCATCAGTGGTCCGGGTATCTACCGGCACTTCCCCAGCAAAAGCGCCATCCTCGCGGCGATGCTCGTCGGCATCAGCGAACGGCTCCACGCCGACGGCGCGGCAGCGGTGCGTACGAGCCGGACCCCGCACGACGCACTCGAACGTCTGATCACACTGCACATCGCGTTCGCCCTCGACGAGCCGTACCTCATCACCGTCCAGGATCGCGACCTCGCCAACCTCCCACGGCCCGACGACCACCGTGTCCGCCGGCTGCAGCGCGCCTACGTCGAGATATGGGCGTCGGTCCTGCGTCAGATCGACTGCCGCCTCGGCGTCGCGGAGAGCCGCGCGCGGGCGCATGCGTTGTTCGGACTGCTGAATTCCACTCCACACAGCGCCACCGAGGTGGACCGCGAGACGATGGCGGCCATTCTGCGGGACATGAGTCTGCGGGCAGCCCGTGGCGACGACCGCTGACCGCTGACCGACCTTCGGACATGAGGGCGCCGGCGAGATCTCGGACGGAGCCATCGCGCGACGGTCCCAGTTCATCGAGGCAAACCGGAACATCGCCTTCCTCGACCTCATCCGAGCGTGATCGGTTCTGATCACATGCTGGTGGCGCGATTCTGCGGAGTGCTACTTCCGGTTTTTACGTACTGTTCGCCGCAGTTGTACGCGGCGAGCGTGAGCTGAACAAATCCGTTGTCGTCGGCGACGAGCGAGCACAGGAGACACCCCAAGGCAGGGCGGGTTCAAACGGTTATAGCGACGCTCCAATAGGATGATCTCGGTAGCGTCGACAGGCTGGATGGTGGAGGGGAGTTTCCCGCTCGCCGTGCCGGGTGGGTGGGGTCTGATGGCCGGCGCGACGGTGGTCTCAACATTCGGTAGAAAACCTGGATCGTCGGCCGGGCGTGAGATCCCCCGACTCGGGGCTTGCGGTTATGCCGCGTGGGTGTCGGTGCCGCGCAGGATGTACAGGTCGTCGCCGAAGCCGGCAGAGATCTGGATGTGGCCGCCGAGGGCCTGGACGTAGCGGGCGATAGCCTCGACGGTGGAGACCTCGCCGCGTTCGATCTGGGAGACCCGGCTCTTGGTGACGCCCATCCGTTCCGCGACGCCCACGGGGATATCCCCTTGGCCTTGTCGAGAGAGGAACCCGGGTGTGGGTCGAGGTGGGTGCTGGCACTATGTGGGCGTGCCTGATCTATTGTGGGATGACGTCAGGGAATGGTTTGACCCGGAGGAGAATGGGTCGCTGCCGGACGTGCATGTGCCGGACACGACGATCGCCGACTGGCAGGCCGGCGTGGATCTTGTCCGGTCCCGGGGGTGGGCGTACGAGTATTCGGTGGACGGGCGGGTGGTTCGGTTGCCGCACAGGGTCGAGGACATGCTGAATCGGCGTAATGGGCGGGCTGGGATGTTGAAGGTTTGGCTCGCACCGGACGTTCTTGCGATCTTTCGACCGTACGTGCTCGAGCGGATCGACTTCGATGTTGATCTGCGGCAGTTGCAGGGCCAGGATCGGCTGGACGTGTTGTGCCAGTTCATGCGGGCGATCGGCCGCGCACTCGGCAAGCCGGTGGTGCTGACCCCTGAGGGCTGTGACACCGTGCCGCTGATCGGATACGAGTTGCGATCTGACTGTGTAGTGGTGCTGGCCGGGGTTTGGTCAAGTGGTAGCGGCGACGTGGTGGGCTGACCGGGGCTGGAACGGGTCTTGGCGCGCAGAATGACCATGCCGGTTAACTCGGCGTCATGCAGCCTTGATAGGTTCGAGGCGGGCGGCGAGTAGGTTGTGAACTGAATCCCGCTTTCCCATTTCACATGGCGAGGTCTGCGAGCCCGAGCCTCATCTGCTCCGTTTCGACGACGTGGCGCGCCATGTCGACGTCGGAAATGTCGATCGCATCCGGGTCGGCTCCGATCTCGCTGTCGCGAGCGTATGCGTCGAACAGCCGCTTCTTCTCCGCCAGTACCTCGAGCATGCGCTGGTCGACGCTGTCGGTGATGAGAATCCGGTGCACCTGGACCGAGCGCACCTGGCCCATGCGGTGGCAGCGCTTGACCGCTTGTTCTTCCATTGCCGGTTTGACCTGCGGCTCGCAGAGGATGACCACCGAGCCCGCCTGGATGTTCAGGCCGACTCCGCCGGCCTCGATCTGGCTGACCAGCACCGCAGGGCCGGCGGTGGCGGAGAACCGGTCGACCATCCGCTGACGGTCGGTCGGTGGTGTGGAGCCGGTGAGCGGCCCCACAATTGTCACCGCCGGGACGGCCGCCGCGAGTGCACGGACCACGACGTCGAGCACGCCGCGGAAGTAGGAGAAAATGACAACCTTCCGTCGATTGTCGGTGGACTCCGCCACGATCTCCAGAAGGCGGCGAAGCTTACTCGAGGAAGACCGCTCGCCGGTGCGGTAGGCAGCCTGGCGCATTGCCATCGGATTGCCCTCGGCGACAGCCCGACGGTAGACCGCGAAGTCCTCGGGCCCGAACTCCTCCCATTCATCGGTCATCACCAGGTCGGGTAATTCTGAAAGCACGTCCTCGGTATTACGTCGTAGGTAGGCCGGCGCGACCTGCTTACGGAAGACCGACGGTGAGCCGATGGTGTGCAAGCCGTTGAGACTCGGCACCAGGTGTGGCTGTAGATAGTCGATAAGATTCTTGAATTCCTCGACCCGGTTCTGCAGCGGGGTACCAGTCAAAAAGAGTACTCGTTCGGCGCGTTCGGTGAGGACGCGCACGGCCTTCGACCGCTGGGCGGCGGGGTTCTTGACGTAATGGGCCTCGTCCACGACGAGCATGGCGATTCCCAGGTCGTCGGGGATCGCCAGCGCCTTCAGGGACTCGAAGGTGGTGATCCCGACGTCGCCGTGTCGTACCCAGGCGGACAGGTTCGCAGCCCGCTCTGAGCCGTGCAGCCGGTGCGCTCGCAGCATGCTCCGCGCCGGGACCTCACGAAGCCAGTTGATCAGTACGGACGCGGGGCAGACGACGAGGAAATGGGTCTTGCCGGTCGCCCTGAGATGGGCGAATGCCGCGATGGCCTGGATCGTCTTGCCGAGACCCATCTCATCCCCGATGATCACTCGCCGTTGTACAAGGGCGAAGCGTGCCCCGAAGGACTGGTAGCCGCGCAGCGACACCTCGCGAAAGGTGTCGTCGAGCCGCTGCTCGCGAACACGCGCAGTGATCTCGGCGGGCAGGAAACCCTCGACCGCGTCGACGTCGAGGTTGAGATCGACGACCTCGCCGAGCAAGCCGTAGTACTCGGCTGCCCGACGCTCGAAGTCGGCCCAGACGCCGTCGGGTTCTGCTGGATGGCGGACCAGTTCGACAGCCCGCGCAAGCTGGTTGGGCAGGTCCGTCGCGTCGACGCCGATCAGGAGCTCCTGGACCCGTCCGAGGGCGACGAGTGCCTCGTCGCGGCGTTCCTTGCCGGCGAGGAGCATCCGGATCCGGCCGCGGCTGGTGCAGGCCGCACGGAGCAGGTCCGGTAGGTCGTCGCGGAGCTTGCCGGCGGGTGTGCGTACGGCCGCAAGTCCGCCGCGGTCAGCCTGGTTGAACCGGCGTAGCGCTACCAGCAGCGCAGTGCTGCGCGGGTTATCCGGGTCGAGGTCGACGCGGACCGCAAGGCTTTCCTCAATGGCGGTCGCAATTTGCTGGGCGGCGCCGAGGACCTGTTTCGCGGTCTGTTCACCGATACCGTCGATCGCCTGCAGCGCACCAGGCGGCGCCTCACAGACCTCCAGGACAGTCGTAATGCCACTGCGTTCGAGAACTCCCAGGCGGAGACGACCGTCCGTGCTGTCTCGTAGCCGGCCGATCGGGATCGTCGCCAGCTCGCGGCGCACCATCTCCGCACGCAGGGTCCGGAACGCGTCGCCGACGTCGGCGCGCAGCGCATCATCCGCATCGAGCACCTCGTCAGCGAGTTGATGCAGCTCCCGAGCACGGCGGAGTAGATCGCGGGCCCGAGAGCCGGCTCTGACCGGCGGGGGGCTGGTCACCGCGGCGCGCTCGTATCAGCCCGGCCCGTGTGCAAGTCCACGAAGCCCAGCGGCAGCACGAGCGCAACCCCTTCGACAATCGGGGGGCACAGTGCGAGCCGTGCCTCGGCGTCGAGGGTCTCCAGCCGTTCGGCCAGGCGACGCTCGAGGTCGCGCGCACGTCGGTAGGCGTTGGCGGACCGCGTCGCCGGTTTGTGACCTGCCGATTCCTGCTCCAGCAGGTCGGCGTGCCGGTGATCCCAGAGAGCGATCTCGCTGAGCAGCCGTTCGCGGACATGGTGGCGGGTACGCGCCACGCGGGGGAGAACCCGCCCCTCCACCGCGGTCAGGTGCTCGACCAGTGAATGCTCAACCGCCCAGTCGATGGCGAGATCCTCGGGACTTCGGATCAGCCACGGTGCGGCGACAGCCGCGGCAAGGGCATGTGTCCCGCCATCGGCGAGCGGCTCATAGGAGAGATAGGGCGCCGGCCCGGGATCGGCGGCCTTTCCATCGGGTGTCAACTCGACGAAGTCGAAACGCTTGGAAACTGTGGCAGGAGGCTGGTGGCCGTTGACGATCTTCTGGCTCATCGCGACCAGCAGGCGTGGCGTCTGCCCGGGGTCGTTGCGGTCCACCAGGACGGTGCCGCTCTTGAGCGTGCCGTGGTGGCGCTCGACGATGAGATCGACGACCGTGTCGACGAGCGGGTGTCCGAGCGCCAGCAGGTCCGCGGGGACCGCTCCGTGCAGGCGCGTGTAGGCGCGGTCGAAGGTGACCCGCTCGTAGCGGGCCAGCACCGGAACGCGGTTGCCGATCTGCCGGGCGCGGACGTCGGCCGGAACATGTGTGATCTCGAATCGACCGCCTTCCCGGGCAGCGATGCGACCACCGAGTCGGCCGAACGCAGTCCGGAAGAACCGTTCGATATCACGGGGTTGCAAGCGTCGTGCCTCGGCATCGGAAAGCTGTTGGCGGGTGGCATCGACGTCGGCCGTCGCGAGTACCTGGGCGTGCAGTGCCCGCTCGGCGATCAACTCGTCCAGGCCTTCGCCCACTCTGGCATCGATGATCTCGTGGAGTCTGGCGCGGACGTCCTGGCGGTCGCCGTAACGGATCGCCTCGACGAGGAGGCCGCGCAGCGGCTGCCCGTCGAAAGCGTCACCGAGGACGTCGAAGACCTTGCCTGCATATGCTTTGCGTTGCTGCTCCACCTTCTCCAGCAGCCGGTGAAAGACCTCACCCTCACGGGTGTTGCTCGCCACCAGGTTCCACAGGTGGCAGACCTCGGTCTGCCCGATGCGGTGAATGCGGCCGAACCGCTGCTCGAGCCGGTTGGGGTTCCACGGCAGGTCGTAGTTGACCATCAGATGAGCCCGTTGCAGGTTCACACCCTCACCGGCGGCGTCCGTGGCCACGAGGACCCGGACGCGGGCATCCTGGGTGAATCGCTCCTGGGCAGCGCGACGCTGCTCACGGCGAACCCCGCCGTGGATGGATACCACTGCGTCACGGTCACCGATCAGCTCGCCGATGCGTGCGACCAGGTAGTTCAACGTGTCCCGATGTTCGGTGAAGATGATGATCTTTCGAAGAGTGCCCGCCTGGTCATGGGTCAGGTCGCTGTCGCACAGGATCGCCCGCAGTTCGGACCACTTCCGGTCGGTGCCGGAATGACGCACACGGTGTGCGTTCTTTTCCAACTGGGCGAGCAGCGCGATTTCAGTATCGAGTTCAGCGCGGGTATTGGAGGCGGTCGCCGCGTCGGCGACGTCGTCCTCAAGTTCCTCACGTTCCTCGCTCACCAGGTCGTCGAGCCGGTCATCGATCTCGGTGTCGACGTTGACGCCGCTGAGAAACCGGTCGGCATCCAGCCGCGGCGGTCTGGCCGCATCGGCCCGCATCTCCCGGCGTCGCCGCTCCAACCGGGCGCGGCGGCGTTCCAGGCTTCTGAGGATGGCTTCTGGGCTGGAAGCAAGACGGCGCTGCAGGATGGTCAGTGCAAACCCGACGGTGGTGCCGCGCTGGCCGTCGCCCTGCTCCTTCAGCCGGTCGGCGCGGTTCATCTCGTGCCGCACGTAGTCAGTCACGGCTTCGTAGAGGCCCTGCTCACCCGGTGAAAGCTCATATGGCACCGTGTAGGCCCGCCGCTCGGGAAACAGCGGCTTGCCCTCCATGGTGAGCAGGTCTTCCTTGACCATGCGCCGCATCAGCCCCGCGGGGTCCACACTATGAACCCCGTCCCGAAACCGGCCCTCAAACCTGTCTCCATCGAGGAGCGCAAGGAAGAGCTGGAAGTCCTCCTGCTTTCCCGCGTGCGGGGTAGCCGTCATCAGCAGCAGATGCCGAGACACCTTCCCCAGTAGCTCACCCAACTGGTACCGGCGGGTCGTCTTCACCCCGTATCCGGA
>NZ_CAUVXI010000066.1:0-18863 GCF_963555845.1 Protofrankia sp. Cas8
CGCAGCGTGCCGAGCCGACGTTACTCTACGTGATGAAACAGGTTGAGTTGGTGGTCCGTTCGCACCTGGACGAGATCTTCCGGCCGATCGGACTGACCGCCCTGCAGTACACGGCGTTGACCGTGCTGGAACGGCACCCGGACATGTCCTCGGCGCAACTCGCCCGCAACTCCTTCGTCACGGCGCAGACCATGGCCGACATGGTGACCGCACTGCAGGAGCGTGGCCTGATCGAGCGGCACCGCGATCCCGATGACCGTCGGCGCCTGGTGCTGGCCCTCACACCCGACGGGCGGCAGCTGCTGAGCGCCCACCGGGACAAGGTCAGCGACCTGGAGACCGAGATGCTCGCCGGGGTGAGCGAGGAGCAGGCCGCCGAGCTGCGGCGGATCCTGCTGGTCTGCCGCGCCAACCTGGTTGGGCACCCGCCGCACTGAGCGGGGCCGTCAGCGTAGGCAGATCGGAGGGGAGGGGAGGGGAGGGACAGTTTATAGGCAGGTTTCCTGCTAAAAACCATCAGGAAACCTGTACGTCGCACGATTCGTGTGGCACGCTTCACATCCAGCCGACCCCACCGGCACACGGACGCTGGAGGCCACCCGAATGACCATTCTCAACCGACCCGCAAACGACGTAGTCGTGACGACACCGCCGCGCGGCCTGACGCGCGGCACGCTGGCTGCGGCCGCGCTGGCGGTCTGCGTCGCCCAAGTCGGGCTGGCAATCCCGGCCGTGCTCAACGGTCAGTTCCAGCAGGATCTGGGCACCACCTCGTCACAGTTAACCTGGATCTCCGACGCGTTCCTCGTCCCGGTCACGCTCCTCGAACTCACCTTCGGGGTCATGGGTGACCTGTTCGGGCGCAAGCGCCTCCTGGTCGGGGGAACCATCCTGCTCGCCCTCGGGCAGTTCCTCGCGGTCCTCACCCCGGGAACCGGCAGTTCGACCGGGGCCCGGGTGCTGGTGTTGTGGTTGGGCCAGATCATCGCTGGCGTCGGTGCCGCCGCGATCTTCCCGACGTCGCTTGCCATGGTCGCCGCCGGCACGCACACCGTCCGTGACCGGTCGCGCGGCATCGCGATCTGGGCTGCGGCGTTGGCGTCGGGCGGTTTCGTCTCGCCGGTGCTCGGCGGCTTCCTGGCGCGCTACGGCTTCGGCAGCGACCCGTACGCCGGCTGGCGGTGGGCGTTCGTGGCCGTCATCGTGCTATCAGTGATCAGCATCGGCGTGTCGGTGCGGTTTGCCCGGAACTCCGCGGCCCCCGAGGGTCGCTCGCTCGACTGGCCGGGGCAGATAACCATAGCGGTGGCGTTGTTCGCGCTGTTGTACGCCGTGATCCAGGGTCCGACGAGCGGCTGGCACAGCGGTGGCGTGATCGCCGGATTCGTGCTGGCTGCGCTGTTCCTGGTCCTGTTCGTGCTGGCTGAGCGCCGCTCCACCGCGCCGTTGCTGCGGCTGGAGCTGTTCGCCAACCGCGCGTACTCGGTCGCCGCGGTCGCGACGGTCATCGGCATGTTCGCCTACCTCGGCACCGCCTACTCCACAAGCATCCGCCTGTCGGCGATCCAGGGCTTCACCCCGCTGAAGACCTCGATCGCGTTCATCCTGCTCAACGTGATGACGCTGGTGTTGATGCCCTTCACCTCGCGCGTCCTCGAGCATTACAACCCGCGGTGGACGCTGGGTATCAGCTTCGCGCTCGTCGCAGTCGCCGACTTCTGGCTGTCGGAGGTGTCCGCGACGAACCTGTCCCTTGCGCCGATCGTGGCTCCCCTGCTCATCGCCGGTGTCGGGTTTGCGCTGGGGCTGTCGGCTATCACGGCTGTCGCGGTGAACACCGTCCCCAATCACCTCGCCGGCATGGCGAGCGGGTCGACCAGCCTGCTGCGCGACTTCGGGTTCACCCTCGGGCCGGCCATCATCGGCGCGATCGCGCTGAGCCGCGCCGCCGCGGAGGTCTCGCACAAGGTCAGCAACAACGCCGCGTTGGCCAAGGCCCTGGAGGCGTTCAACAGCTCGGCGGCCGGCGCGCCGGCGGCGCAGCAACCAGCGCTGCATGCGGCGATCGGCGCGGTGAACTCCGGACCACTCGGGGCCAACGCCGTCCCCGCCTCGATAGCTCTGCCCGATGGCACGGTCATCCCGTTCAACCCGCTCAAGGACGTGGCCTTCCACGCTCTTGATCACGCCTACGCTCTCGGGTACGTCGTCTGTGGCGCTGCCGCCGTGGTCGCCGCTGTGCTGGCGGTGGTCGGTCTGGGCGGCCGGTCGCACGAAGTCATGATCACTGAGGAGAGTCTGGCCGGGTGAGATCGGCAACCGGGTCGTGGTCGTCGCCGCGGTCGGCCAGCCGTTGTCGCCCCAGCGTGCATCTGAGATAGTCAGGAAACCTGCTTAATTGGGCGGTCGGCCCGGCTGGCCGTCGCGGCACGCAGCCCCAGCGAGAGGAGTCCACGGATGACGTCAGGACGGGGGACAGACGGCCCCCTCGATGGCAGGGTCGCGATCATCACGGGCAGTGGCCGGGGGCTCGGGCTCGCCTACGCGCGGGCGCTCGCGGCGGCCGGTGCCGCTGTCGTCGTCAACGACGTTGACGCCGAGGTCGCCGACGCGGCGGCGCGATCCATCGCCGACACCGGCGGTCGGGCCGTCGCGCACGTTGGCGCCGTTGGGTCCACCGACGTCGCGCAGGCGCTGGTGGACCGCGCGGTCGCGGAGTTCGGCCGCCTCGACATCCTCATCACCAACGCCGGCATCCTACGTGACACGGTGTTGTGGAAGATGACCGACGAGGACTTCGACGACGTCGTCAGCGTGCATCTGCGCGGCACGTTCACCTGTGTGCGCGCCGCCGCCACCCGCATGCGCGAGCAGGGGGAGGGCGGCCGCATCATCTGCGTCGGCTCGCCCACCGGCCAGGTCGGCAACTTCGGTCAGACGAACTACGCGGCGGCGAAGGCCGGGATCGTCGGCATGGTGCGAACCTGGGCGCTCGAGCTCGCCCGCGCGCGGATCACCGTCAACGCGGTGATTCCCGTGGCCGCCACCGGCATGACCGAGACCGCGCCGTTCCTGAAGCCGTACGTCGACGCGCTGCATGCCGGCCGGCCGCTGCCGCCCTACGCCCGCCGTGAGCTCAGCTTCGGGCCGCCCGAGGACGTGGCGGGGCTCCTGGTGTTCCTCGCCTCTGACGCCGCCGCCGACGTCAACGGCCAGGCCGTCGGGCTTGGCGGCGACCGGCTCGCGCTGTGGTCGCATCCCACCGAAGCGGTGGTGGCCTTCGCGGACGGCGGCTGGAGCGCGCAGGCGATCGCCGACGTCTGGCCCAAGGAGTTCACCGGCCAGCTGCAGACCGTCGGCCAGACCTTCCCGCAAGCCTACTAACGGAGTGTCGTGATGGGTATCGACCTCGACGCGGTCACCGCGATCGACACACACGTGCATGTCGAGTCCGACGGCCACGGGCACTGCTCGCTGGACGACGAACTGATGGCGGCGTCGGCGGCGTATTTCAAGGCGGGGGAGAACCGAACACCCGACCTGGCCGCCATCGCCGAGTACTACCGCGAGCGCAACCTGGCCGCCGTGGTGTTCACCGTCGACGCACACACGGCCACCGGCCATCCGGCGCTCTCCAGCGAGGACATCGTCGCCGCGGCGGCGAAGTACGACGACGTCGTGATCCCGTTCGCCTCCGTCGACCCGCACGACGGGGCGTCCGCGGTGGACCGACTGCGTGACCTCGCCGCGGCCGGGGCACGTGGTCTCAAGCTGCACCCGTCCATGCAGGCCTTCAGCCCGAATGACAGGACGCACTATCCGCTCTACGAAGCCGCGGCCGAACTCGGCCTGCCGGTCGTCTTCCACACTGGTCAGACCGGTATCGGCGCCGGTCTGCCCGGCGGGCGCGGCATCAAGCTTCGCTACTCCGACCCGATGCTCATCGACGACGTCGCCGCGGACCACCCGCAGCTAACCGTCGTCCTGGCCCATCCGTCGGTGCCGTGGCAGGACGCGGCGATCTCGATCGCGACGCACAAGGCGAACGTGTTCATCGACCTTTCCGGCTGGTCACCGAAGTACTTCCCGCCGCAGCTCGTACGGGCCGCCAACGGCCTGCTCAAGCACAAGGTGCTGTTCGGCTCGGACTACCCGGTGATCACGCCGGACCGGTGGCTGACCGACTTCGCCGCGCTGGACATCAAACCGGCGGTGCGGCCGCTGATCCTGAAGGACAACGCCGCGCGCATGCTCGGGCTGGCGCGGACAGGAGGATGACGCGATGCCGGACTACGGACTGGGCAGCTGGCCGGCTCGTCGGGCCCGCATCAACGGCGCGGACGTGGCGTTACGCCAGCACACAGAGCCCGGAAAGCCCGGAGAGCACAGCGAGCACAGCGAGCACAGCGAGCAATCGGCAGACCGCAGCCTGACCTACGCCGAACTGGCCGCCCGGGTCGAGTGTCTGAGCCTGGCGTTTGCCGAGCTCGGCGTGGGCCACGGCGACCGGGTCGCTTACCTCGGCCCGAACGACATCGCGACCTTCGAGGTCTTCTTCGCCACCGCCCGGCTAGGCGCGATCTTCGTCCCGTTCAACACCCGACTGGCGGCGGACGAGGTCGCCTACCTGCTCGACGACGCGCGTCCAACGGTCCTGGTCCACGGCCCGGAGCTGGCCGATCTGGTGGTCGCGGTGGACCCGGCCGCACACGGGGTCGCCGCGGTCGTGCCGGTGGCCGGGTCCGGGCCGGGTAGCTACGCCGCACTCCTGCACGCCGCGGTGGGGGCCGGGGCGGGGCACTGCGTGGTGCGTTCGGAGGTGGCGCTGTCCGACGACGCGGTGATCCTTTACACCAGCGGCACCACCGGCCGCCCGAAGGGCGCCGTGCTCAGCCACGCGAACATGACGTTCAACACGATGAACCAGTTGGCGCACGTGGATGTCCTGACCAGCGACGTGGCCCTCTGCATGGCTCCCCTGTTCCACGCGGCCGGGCTCGGACAGGTGAGCCTGCCGACCCTGTTCAAGGGCGGCACCGTTGTCGTCGCTCCGAGATTCGACCCGGGCTACGTGCTGTCGGCGATCGCCGCGCTGCGCATTGCGTCGTTCTCCGCCGTGCCGACGATGCTGCAGATGTTGTGCGAGCATCCGGACTTCGCCGCGGCGGACCTCAGCTCCCTACGCTTCGTGATCTACGGGGGGTCGACGGTAGCCGAACGTGTCGCGGTCGCCTGGCAGCGCCGTGGCGTGCCGCTCCTGCAGGGCTACGGGATGACCGAGGCCAGCCCCGGCGTCTACCTGGCGGTGCCGCAGGGCGCGGCAGCGCGGCCGATCTCGATCGGCGTGCCGCACTTCTTCACCGACGTGTCACTGGCCGCCGGGGCCGACACGCCGGAGCCGGGGACGTCCGGCGAACTGCTGGTGCGCGGCCTCAACGTGTTCAGCGGGTACTGGAACCGGCCGGCGGAGACCGACCGTGCCTTCACCGACGGCTGGTTCCGCTCCGGTGACGTCGTGCGGGTCGCGCAGGACGGTTGGGCCTACGTCGTCGACCGACTCACGGATGTGATCATCTCCGGCGGGGAGAACGTCTACCCGGTCGAGGTCGAGGCGGTGCTCAACGCGCTGCCGGGCGTGGTCGACGCCGCGGTCGTCGGGGTCGCCGACGACCGCTGGGGCGAGGTCGGATTCGCCTTCGTCATCGCTGACCCGGATGCCTGGACCGAGGAGTCCCTGCGGGCCGCGTTGCGGGGCCGGCTGGCTTCCTTCAAGATCCCGAAATATGTGCGGTTCGTCCCGGTCCTCCCGCGAACCGCCACCGGGAAGGTTCGCAAACAGGACCTTCGCGCCACGGCGGCCGGCGCGGCCACCGCGGCCGGGACCCCAACCTTCCATTGAGGAGACAGACCGTGTCCACAGTCGTCGACACCCTGGCCGACCTGACCCCGCTGGTCGGCAAGAGTCTGGGTGCCAGTTCGTGGGTAGAGATCGACCAACACCGCATCGACACTTTTGCCGATGCGACCGGCGACCAGCAGTGGATCCACACCGACCCGGCGCGGGCCAAGGACGGGCCGTTCGGTACGACGATCGCGCACGGTTACCTCACCCTGTCACTGCTGATCCCGCTGTGGTCGGAGTTGCTGGACGTCCGCGAGGTCCGCACCAAGGTGAACTACGGCCTGGGCAAGGTGCGTTTCCCAGCGCCGGTTCCGGTGGGGTCCAAGGTGCGGGTGACGGCGACCCTGGTGGGGCTTGAGCCGGTCGACGGCGGGATGCAGCTCACCATCGACGCGGTGATCGAGCGCGACGGTGGTGGCAAGCCGGTGTGCGTCGCCCAGCCGATCTTCCGCTTTCTGGTCTAGGAGGCCGCTGAACAACGTCTGTCCGGCTCGCGTCCCCCCCGCGTCCCACCTGGCGGTGCCCGTCTGTTTACGAGCCTGTTTTGAATCTTGGGTTCGGACAGGCTCTTAACGATGTGAATCTGATGCTCCTGCCACAACACCAGATTCACATCGTTCCCAAAGAGACTCGGCGAACGTCTCGGTGACGTCGACGACGATCCGGCCCGGAAAGGCACCGTCCAGGGGGAGGTACGCGGCGTCCACCGAGGTGCGTTGCGGTAGTACGGGGAGATCGATGTCGACCTGAAGACGGATCATCTGCCGCCAGGTCAGCACCGTGTCCCACATCTGCTCGGTCGCGGCTCCGGCGGCTCCGGCGGCTCCGACCAGACGGCTCGCGGACCGTGCTTCCTCGAGGGTCAGGCCATCGGCGCCGATACGGGCGGCTCGAAGGAGCCCGGGTTCAGGGCGCGGCGGCGGACCTCGCCCGGCGTCAGACCGTAGCGTTCCCGAAAAAGCCGGGTGAGGTGCGGCTGATTGTGGAAGCCCCACCGATCGGCGATGGCGTTGATGCTGTGTCGGGCCAACAGCCGACTCTCGAGGTCGGCTTTCACGTGTTCCAGCCGTTGGGTGCGGATGTAGGCGGACACGGAGACCTGCTGATCTTCGAACAGCCGGTGAAGGTACCGGGGCGAGATGTGGTGGGCCGCGGCGATCGCGTCGGGGCACAGGGCGTCGTCCCTCAGGTGCTCACGAATCCAGGCGATGATCTGTAATCGCCGTGCATCGGCCGGAGCCGTGGCGCTGCTGTCCGTGGTGTCGGCGAGCGTCGCCGCGAGCAGATCCATGCAGGCCGCGGCCAGTCGATGGCCGGCTCCCGTCCCGCACGACTGCGCATGGGCCAGCAGGCTGCGCATGCAGGCGTTCAGCACCGCGCCGGCACCCTCCCGAGAAGGCAGGACGCGAGCGGTCCACCGTTCGACGAGTGCTGGCGGCAGGGGCACCAGGTCGCGTGGAAAGATCAGAACAGCAAGGTGAAAGTCGTCTCGGCTGCTATGCCGGTACGGACGTCCGGTGTCGGACAGAACAAGGTCGCCGGGCTGGAGCAGGCACTCATGGCCATCTTGATCCAGCACCGTGACACCGGCCACCTGAAGTGTGATCTTGTAGACGGGCCGGTCGGCGGTTCCTGTGGCGGCAGCGGTACGCACGACCATGTGTGGCGATGCCTGCACGGATAGCAGTGACAGTTCTCCCAGGCTGGTCGCGTCCAGCACCGCGTGGAACGGGCCGTCGGCATCCACGACCGGTTCCAAGGTCTCGAAGGTAGTGCTGACCGCATGACGCCACTGCTCGATGTCGCGTGCTCCCTCGAAGGAGCGAGACATCGCCGCACCGGTGCTGTCCACTCCTCGCCTCCTCGACCAGCATTCGTGATCACTTTCAGGGCCGAACTGTACACCTGCGCGCAAGAATCAGGGCGCCCGTCGTCAACTGCGCTGGCCTGAACGTGGCCATCCTGACTATTGAGTCTGGTGCATGAGTCTGGTGCAGGAACCGGCGTTCGCGATAGCGCGACGAGAAGTCCAGGCGATCCACCGACGTGTATCGGACCAGGCGTTTCGGCATCAGCTGATCGTCATCGCTGTACCGGCAAATTCCGCCGCGTGGAGGTGCCATTACTGTGGACCAAATAATAACACAGGCTGTGACCGTGGCTATCGACGACACGACCGCGATGCCCGGTCGACCAATGGTGTCGCCGGGCCGGCTGTACATCGACGGCGGGTGGCGCGAAGGTGTCGCAGGCGAGCGTCGCGCGGTGATCGACCCGTCGACCGGGACGATCGTCGAGACCGTGGTCGACGGCGGCGAAGCGGATATCGACGTCGCGGTGACGGCTGCTCGCAGAGCCTTCGACGAGGGGCCGTGGCCCCGGATGTCGGGCCGGGAGCGCGCTCGCGTCCTGATTCGCGTCGCCGAGCTCGTGCGCGAGCACGCCGACGAACTGGCTCGGCTGGAAACCCTGGATGTCGGCAAGCCGATCACACTGTCCCGGGTGGTCGACGTCAATACAGTGATCGAGCAATACGAGTATTATGCCGCCCTGGCGCAGACAATCGACGGGTCGACACGGTCGATTTCCGTGCCCGCGCTGGCATATACCCGCCGCGAACCCATCGGTGTCGTCGGAGCCATCACGCCGTTCAACTTCCCGCTGATCCTCTCCAACAGCAAAATCGCTCCGGCGCTGGCGGCAGGAAATACGATCGTCCACAAGCCGGCCGAGGACACGCCGTTGTCGGCGTTGCGGATGGCGGAGCTGTTCTCGGCAGCCGGTGTGCCTGACGGAGTCCTGAACGTGGTCACCGGCGGGGCGGTGGCCGGCCAGGCGCTCATCCGCCACCCGGGTGTCGACAAGATCGCCTTTACCGGGTCGACGCCGGTCGGGCGGTCGGTGGCGAGCCTGGCCGGTGAGTTCCTCAAGCCGGCGACCATCGAGCTGGGCGGCAAGTCAGCGCAGTTGATCTTTGCTGACGCGGACCTCGACACGGCCATCGGCGCGGCGATCCAGGGATTCGTGTTCAACACCGGCCAGTTCTGTATGGGCGGCACCCGGCTGCTGGTGGCGCGCGAACTGTTCGACACGGTGGTCGAAGCCGTCGCAGGTGGCGCCGCCGGCGTGCCGGTCGGGGATCCGTTCGAGGAGTCCACCATCGTGGGGCCGCTGGGCGGCGAGCGCCACCTGGCCAAGGTCGAGGAGTACATCCAGCTGGCCCGTGCAACCAACGGTGTCCGGATTGTGACCGGTGGGCGGCGGCTCGACCTCGGTGGCGGCTCGTACTACGCCCCCACCGTCATCACCGGCATGCCCAATGACTCCCGCCTCGTCCAGGAAGAGATCTTCGGCCCGGTGCTGACCGTCCAGCCGTTCGACGACGAGGACGAGGCCGTCGCGCTCGCCAACAGCACGCCCTTCGGACTCGCGGCAGGCCTGCACACCCGCGATGTCGCCCGAGCCCACCGGGTCGCGGCACGGCTTGCGGCGGGCATCGTGTGGGTCAACGGCTGGGCACTGCTCGATCCCGCCATGCCATTCGGCGGCTACAAGCAGTCTGGCTACGGCCGCGAGAACGGGCCGGAAGGTCTGCACGAGTACACGCAGGTCAAATCCGTCATCGTCGCGCTCACCTGATCGCAAGCCAGCACCGGCTGATCGGGCGCCAGCACCGACCACTACGTCCGCGAAGTCCACGAAATCCGCGAGCACGTGACCACCGAGCAAGGAGACACAGCCAGGATGACGACGACGGAAGCGGCAATCGTCGAGAAGGCCGGAGAACCGTTCACACTGTCCGAGGTCGAGTTGGACGACCCGCGACCCGACGAGGTCGTCGTGCGCCTGGTGGCAGCCGGCGTCTGCCACACCGATCTCACTGTTGCCGGGGGCGGTCTGCCGTTCCCCCTGCCTGGCGTCCTCGGGCACGAGGGCGCCGGCGTGGTGGAAAGCGTCGGCTCCGGGGTCAGTCGGGTGCAGCCAGGTGACCATGTCCTGTTGTCGTTCACCTCCTGCGGCCGATGCGGGAACTGTCGGGACGGCCACCCGGCCTACTGCGCGACCTGGCTTCCGATGAACCTTCTCGGCGGCGTCCGTGCCGACGGTTCGTCGACCATCAGCAGGGCGCAGGAGGCGATCGGCGGTCACTTCTTCGGCCAGTCCTCCTTCTCCCGTCATGCCCTGGTCGACGAGCGCAGCGTCGTCAAAGTGGACGCCGACGTCGCGCTCAACCTGATCGCGCCGCTGGGCTGTGGCGTGCAGACGGGCGCCGGCGCGGTCTGGAACATCCTGAATCCGTGCCCCGGCGCGACGATCGCGGTCACCGGTGCCGGTTCCGTCGGCCTGTCAGCGATCATGGCAGCTGCCCTCACACCGGCGACACGCATCATCGCCGTCGACCGGATCGAACAGCGGTTGCGCCTTGCGGTGCAGTTGGGGGCCACCGACGTTGTCAACGCCACCGACGGCGGTGTCGCCGAACAGTTGGCCGAGATCACCGGTGGCGCGGGGGTCGACGGCGTGGTCGAGACGACGGGGAACACCGCTGTCCTGCGGACGGCGATCGACTGCCTTGCCGCTCGTGGGACGGCGGTCATCGTCGGCGCGCCTCCCTTCGGCTCCGAGGTGGCGCTCGATGTCAACGCCATGCTGGGGGGCCGTCAGGTCGTCGGGATCACCCTCGGTGACAGCGAGACCGAACGGCTGCTGCCCGTTCTCGTCGCGCTTGTTCGCTCCGGCCGGATGCCGGTCCAGAAACTGATCACCGAGTACGGGTTCAGTCAGATCCAAACCGCGGTCGACGACATGGTGGCAGGTAAGACCATCAAACCGGTGCTCACATTCTAAACATTCTAACTGGAAGGCACACCATGCCGGTTGATCCGCAATTCGAGGCCGTTCTCAAACAGGCTGCCGCAGCGGGCCTGCCACCGTTCCACACGCTCACACCCGTCCAGGCCCGAGCGCTGTACGCCCAGCTGATGGCTTTACCTGACCGCCCGATGCCCGTCGTGCACGTGGCGGACCAGATGGTGCCCGGTCCCGCTGGGGAACTCCCGGTGCGGATCTACCGGCCGGGAATGGATGGGCGCCGGCCCGTGCTGACCTATTTCCACGGTGGCGGCTGGACGGTCGGCGATCTGGCCAGTGACGACTGGCTGTGCCGGCGCCTGGCCGTCGGCGCCGACGCGGTCGTGGTCAGCGTCGACTACCGGCGTGCGCCGGAGCAACCCTTTCCGGCAGCGCTGAACGACGCGGTCGCGGGCTATCTGTGGGCCCGGGAGCACGCCGGCGAGATCGGCGGTGACGGCGGCCGCGTCGCCGTCGGAGGATGGAGCGCCGGCGGTAACCTCGCCGCCGCGGCATGTCTTGAGCTGCGGGGCGAAAACGTGCCGGCCGCTCAGGTCCTCCTGACGCCCGCCGTCGACGCCACGATGGCCTTGCCCTCGCACACCGAGAATGCGACCGGATTCGGTCTCGACGCGATGACCGGCCGGTGGTTCGTGGAGAACTACGTGCCTGACCCGGCGCAGCGAAGCCATCCCCTGGTGTCTCCGCTTGCGGCCGTCGACCTCTGCGGGCTTCCGCCGGCAGTGGTCTACACAGCCGAGTACGACGTTCTCAGGGACGAGGGGGAAGCGTACGCGCACCGGCTCGAACAGGCCGGCACAAAGGTCATCGCGAAGCGGGTCGAGGGACTCGACCACCTTTTCCACCTGCACACCGCTGTCGTGGATGCCGCCGCAGACGCCGTCGACCAACTGATCGCGGACGTGGCGAACGTGCTGCGCTTGTAATCCGACAACGCCCACCCCGTGGTCACCACCCCGTCGTGCCCGATCACGGCGGGGTTGCGTTGGACAGGACACGGTGAGCTGAGCGCACCGGAATATTCAGGATGTCGGTGTTGGGGATGCCAGCATTTCTCTGATCATTTTGCGTCCGGCGAGGGCACCTGCGTCGATGGCGATGCTGAGTTCCTGGACGCGGCCGTGTTCGGAGACCCCGCCGACCTTCTCCTCATTCGCGGTCACTTGTTCGAGTAGCGTGAGCGCGTCCACGTCCTGCTGCACGACCTCCTGATTCATCCGCTCAAAGAAATCGGAGACCTCGGCGTCGCCCAGCGCGAAGTCGCGGGCCACCGCCCAGAAGTCGAACGTGCTGTGCTCGGTTTCCGGCGTTATACCGTAGAGAATCTTTACGTGCACAGCGCCGGTGTCTACGCCGTCGTCTCCCGGCAGTATGCCGACTGGCGCGATCCGTGAATGCAGCACGTACGAACAGACCGGACGGTACTCGATGTCCTGCCAGCGGTCGACGGGCGTGGAGAATCCGGTCGACTTCTCATAGAACGGCGGGCACTCCACGCCGTGCATGTGCCGGCTGATCCGGAGGACCTGCTCGGCGTGGTTGACCTCGGTCTGAATGGGCGTCGCGGCCACCTCGGGAGTCCCGATGAATCCCGCGTGCAGGTAGGTCTCGTGCGACAGGTCGAGCAGGTTGTCGACCAGGAGTTGGTAGCGGGCCGGCAGGGGAGCCATACCGCCGATCATGGTCCAGTCGGGGTCGTCGAGCCAGTGGTTGTCCGGAACGGCGGCGAGGTCGGCCTTGGCCTCTTCGCCGATCCAGACCCAGATCCAGTTGGCCTGCTCGACGACGCGATAGCTGCGCACCCGCGCGGTTCGCGGCACCCGATCCTGGCCGGGCACCGCGATGCAGGTGCCCGAACAGTCGTAGGTGAAGCCGTGGTACCCGCACTCCAGGTCGTCGCCCCGCAGTGTTCCGAGCGACAGCGGGTAGCGGCGGTGGACGCAGCGGTCGGCCAGTGCGACGACCCGCCCGTCCAGCGTGCGGTAGAAGACGATCGGCTCGCCGCAGATCGTCCGCGCGAACAGGTCGCGGCCGACCTCACGGCTCCAAGCCGCGACGTACCACTGGTTCTGCGGAAACACCCTCATCACCTCTCACGTCGGCGCCCCTATTGCCGGGCGCTCTTAGTGGAACACCACCAGCACGTCGGAGACCAGCCCGATTCGCCCTCGGGAGCGGACACCGTCCATCCGCCACATCGCCATACTCCGTGTATCGCGATACACGGAGTATGGCGATACTCCGTGTACAGAGTAACTTAAGAGTGGCACTTGAGACAGCCACCGTCAAGAGCCGGTCAAGGCGCCGTACCGCCGGGCGGTCCGGGGCTATCGAGCAGTGCTGCAGTCGACGTCACCGCGTGCCGGGGAATCCACGTATGGACTATAATTCCGCCAGAGCGCCGCTTCGGGAAGGACGGAACCGACCGCTGAGCAGACATGTGGACGACTCGGAATGCGACGGCGGCGGATCATCCGCCCCGTCTACCCAGCCGGCGCCGTCAGCCCTACAACCCGACGGACCGCGCGCGGAACCTGCGAACCTCGCGGCGCACCCGGGCCATCTGGCCCGACGGCTCCAGCAGGTGACCTATCAACTGTGGAACGCCGTGGTGTCCGACGACACCACCCCGCCTCAGTTCGCCGTGCTCAACTGCCTGCTCGCCGAGCCCGGCGTCGACCAGAAGACGGTCGGAGAGCGCGCATCACTCGACCGTTCCAACGTCGCCGACGTGGTCGCACGACTGGTCCAGCGCGGTCTTGTCCGGCGACTGCGCGACCCCGCCGACGGGCGACGCAACGTCCTGCGCCTCACTCGCCGCGGCGAGGCCGTGCACGCCACCGTCGCCCGTCGAGCCGACGCGATGAACGAGATCATCCTTGGTCCACTCACCCCGGACGAGCAGGCGACGTTCCTGACACTTCTCGCCCGGATAGTCGCCGCCAGCACCGACCGGCCTACCGCCTCGGATCGGGTCGACGGCGAGCAGGCTGCGTCGTAGCCCTGTTCCCTCCGGCCCGTCGTAACCCGGATGACCGGTGGTCTTTCTGGTCTGCCAGCCGCTCACCCTGCCCCTCGCGAGCCATCCAACAACCGGAACTCCCGACCGTCGACGAGCAGCGTGTGATCACCATCCAGGGAGTCTTCGCGGGGAGTATCCAAAAGCGCGCACCCGGCACCCGTCCGCGGGTCGAGTCCTGCCCTGCGGATGCTGCGCTCAGCAGCAGCTACCAGTACACCCAGCTCCTCAGCCAATCCCACCGGTGTAAGTATTCGGTGCAAGATCGGCGCGAGTTTGTCGTCAGGTACGCCTATCCGACCGAAAACCGTACCTGACGACAAACAAACGCCGATCACCATCTCCACGATCAGCCGCACACGGCCGATCAGGGGTGCGTGGCGGCGGGCAGGAAGGGGCTCGGGTCGCGGCCACGAAGAGCAGGGACCGGTCGCGTATGCGTTCCCGCAGGTAACGGTTCGGGTCGGTGTCCTGGTAGCGCTCGATACCGATGTAACGAAGCCGGTGCGTTCCGCGGAACACAGAACCCGACCACAGTCAGCCCTTCAGCTCTGTTTCGCAGTGCCCTGCGCTCGCAGGGAGCCGGACCACTCGACCCGGAGATCGCCGATACCATCCAGACCCGTCGCCGTGCAGGATCACCACTGTCCGAGCGGTACGGGTCCACACCAACGGCACGGTCAGCTACCCCGACGACCCCGCCGAACTAGAAGCCGCCGCCATCGGCGCACAGGTAGCCCGCCAGGCCACCTCGATGCCCGACGACTTCTTTCTCAAGAAAGCCGTCAAGACTCACGCCGGCAAGGAAATTCATGTTGTGCTGGACAATCTTTCCACCCACACCACGCCCGATGTTGAGGCATGGCTGGAGGAGAGCCCGCACGTGCATTTCCATTTCACCCCGGTCGGATCGTCGTGGATCAATCAGATCGAAACGTGGTTCGGTATCATCACCCATCAGTCGATCCGCCGCGGTACCTGCACCTCCGTGCAGCTTCTCATCCAGCAGATCCGGAACTACATCGCCCACTGGAACGGCAAGCCGAAGCCATTCACGTGGACGGCGACCGCGGACGAGATTCTCGCCAAGGTTCAGCTTGTCCACGCCAACATCAAGAAACTTGCCGACAACAAAGGTCGAAGACCCCTTGTCAGTTTTCCCTATTGCCGGTCGTTCGTGATGGGAACGGATGCGTCGAGTTCAGCCAGCGTCTGCTGCGCAATGGCGAATGCCCGGTTGGAGCGGGGCAGGCCGCTGTACAGCGCCGTGTGCAGCAGCACCTCACCGATCTCAGCCGGGGTGAGTCCGTTGCGGATCGCGGCACGCACGTGCATCGCGATCTCGTGGTCGGCACCGAGGGAGGTCAACGCGGCCAGTGTCACGATCGACCGGTCCCGGCGGGTGAGACCGGGCCGCGACCAGACCTCGCCCCACGCGTAGCGGGTGATGAAGTCCTGAAAGGGCGCGGTGAGCTCGGTGGTGTTCGCTGTCGCGCGGTCCACGTGTTCGTCGCCCAGGACGGCGCGGCGCGTCGCATAACCCGCGCTCAACGTCGCGCTCCCGGCGACGGGCCCCGCACCGTCCGGCGGGCAGAAGTGCTCCAGCAGGAGGCGTGCGACCTCGCCGGACCGCTCGACCGTGGCGAGGTGTGCCGCGTTCCCGAGCACCTCGAACCGGGCCCCGGCGATACCGTTGGCGATCGTCTGTGCGTGCTCGGGTGGGATGGCCGGATCGTCGGCCCCGGCGATGACCAGCGTCGGCGCGGCGATGCGAGCGAGATCGGGGCGCAGATCCATGGTGGCGATCGCCTCGCAGCACTGCGCGTAGGACTCCGCATCGGTGCACCTCAGCATGGCCACGAGCGCCGCCACCAGGCCGGGGTCGCGGGCCGCGAGGCCCGGTGTCACCCAGCGCTGGACGACTGCCTCGGCGATCGGGCCCAGCCCGTCGCGTCGCACCGTGGCGGCACGGGCGAACCTGGCCTTCGCGGGCGGCAGGTGGGCCGACGTGCAGAGCAGAGCCAGCCGGGCGATCCGCTGCGGATGGTGCGCGGCGATCCACATGGCCGTCATCCCGCCGAGGGACAGACCGGCCAGGTGGACGCGGGTGACGCCCAGATCGAGCTCGATCCGGTCCAGCACGGCCAGGACGTCGCGAGCCAGCTCGTCGATCGTGCACGGCGGGCCGGGCTGGCCGGGCTGGCAGGGCGGGGCGGCGGGTGAGCGGCCGTGGCCGCGGCTGTCGATCCGTACGACGCGGAACCGCTCGGCGAGGACGGCGACCTGCGGATCCCACATCGCGGTCGACGCGCCGAGGGAGTTGAGCAGCACCAGCACCGGTGCTCGGCGCGGCCCCTCGGCGAGGGAGTGGAGCGTGACGGTCATCGGTGTCGTCCCGCGAGATAGTGATCGACGATGTCGCCGGCATGGCCGACATCGGTGCTCGGCCGGACCCGGGCGTCGATTGCCTGCATACATCGTAGATTGCGGCTCATAGCGTCGCGGTCGACATGCAGGCCCGACAGCGATACGCGCAGTCTGGCCGCAGCGCCGCCCGCCACGTTGAGCAGCGCGGTGAGCGGTGCCCACTCGGCGTGCCACGGACCGGCGCCGCGCTGCAGCTCGCCGGGCATCGCGGCGAGAAGGGTTGCCACCAGGCCGGGCGCCTGTGCGGCGGCGGCCCGGGCCGTCACGGCCGCGATCGGGTTCTGCTTGTGTGGCATCGCCGACGATCCGCCACCGACGCCTTCGGCCACCTCGCCGAGTTCGGTCTGGGCGAGCAGCACGATGTCGGTGGCGATTTTGCCGACCGCGCCGGACGCTGCGCCGAGCGCGCCGGCGAGTTCGGCGATGCGGACGCGCTCGGTGTGCCAGACCGTGCCCGGGTCGGTCAGCCCGAGTTCATCGGCCAAGGCGGCGCGGACGGCTGGACCGCCCGGATACAGCGCGGCAAGCGTGCCGGCGGCGCCACCCAGCTGCACGGCGAGGTCCTCCCGTACCGCCCGCAGGCGACGGCCGGCTCGGTCGAGGCCTTCTCCCCAGCCGGCCGCTACCGCCCCGAACGTGGTGGGCACTGCCTGCTGAAGCAGCGTTCGTCCGGCCATCGCGGTGTTTCGATGGTCGCGTGCAAGGACGGCGCACGCCTCGGCCGCGCCGTCGAGTCCGCCGCCGATAACGGCCGTCGCCCGGTGCGCCACCAGCATGGCCGCGGTGTCGAGGATGTCCTGGCTGGTGGCGCCGAGATGGACGGCCGAAGCGGCGTGCTCATCCGCGGCTTGCGCGAGCGCGACCCGAAGCCGGCGGACCAGCGGGATCACCGGGTTGCCGTCGGCGGCGGCCTGCCGACCGAGCTCGCCGGGATCGTGGGCGGCCGCCTGCGCGCAGGCGGCCTCGATCTGCGTCGCCGTCGCACCGTCGATCAGTCCTACCGTCGCGCAGGCACGAGCCAATGCGGCTTCGACGTCACACAGGGCGCCGAGCCAGGCGCGGTCGTCGGTGGTGGCGGCGACCGCGGTCGCACCGAAGATCGGATCCCACAGGGCACTCACCGGTTCACCGTCCTGGTCGCCCAGCATGATCGCACCGATGTCTTCGCCATCAGATCGCGAAGAACGGGGTCTCGTCGTGACCCTGTATCCGGATGTCGAAACGCAGGCCGCCGTTCTCCTGTTCTACCGCTGTCAACAGGCGCCGCTGCGCAGGTTCGAGCCCGCCCAGCACCGGATCGGTCGCGTTGGCCGCGGCCTCGTCGGGGAAGTAGATCCTCGTGACGAGGCGATGCAGCAGTCCACGCGCGAAGACGGACACGTCCAGGTGCGGCGCCTCGGTGCCACCGTCGCCGGCTGGCAGCGGCCCGGGCTTGAGCGTGTGGAAGACGAACGTGCCGTCGGATTCGGTCGGGCATCGGCCGAATCCCCGGAACCCGATGTGGGCACGGGCGCCGCGCGGATCGTCGGGGTGGTTGAAGCGTCCGGCGGGGTCGGCCTGCCAGATCTCAATGAGGCCGTCGGGGACTCCGTCACCGGCGCCGTCGATCAGCCTTCCGGTGATCGTAAGCAGGCCCGCGGTCCCGGGGGCGACGACATTCGAGCCATCCGCCCAGGCCAGCACGATGGCCAGGTACGGCCCGACGGTCTGCGACGGTGTCGATCCGAGCAGCTCAGTCATCGTGCGGCTCGCTCTCGAAGGGGGTCTGGTCGCGTCCACGCAGCACGATGTCGAACCGGAAACCGAGCGCCCAGTGGTCCGTCGTCACGTCGTGGTCGTAGGACGCCACCATCCGCGCCCTGGCCTTCTCGTCCGGGACGGAGTTGTAGATCGGGTCCTGGACGAACAGCGGATCGTCCGGGAAGTACATCTGCGTGATCAGCCGTTGAGCGAAGGCCTGCCCGAAGACCGAAAAATGGATGTGCGCCGGCCGCCAGGCGTTGTGATGGTTCTTCCAGGGGTATGCCCCGGGCCTGATCGTGGTGAACCGGTACCGGCCCTGGCCGTCGGTGACCGTGCGGCCCAGCCCGGCGAAGTGCGGATCCAGCGGCGACGGCCACTGGTCGCCGACGTGCCGGTACCGGCCGCCGGCGTTGGCCTGCCACACTTCGAGCAGGGCGCCCGGCACCGCGCGGCCACTCGAGTCCTTTAGCCGCCCATGGACGACGATCCGCTGCCCGCACGCTTCACCGCCGTCGTAACGGGTCAGGTCGTCTTCGCCCGGCCCGACCCGCTCGGAGCCGAACAGCGGCCCGGTGACCTCCGTGAGCCGATGCGGCAACAGATGCAGTGGCCTGGTCGGATGGCGCAGCGCGGTGCTCTTGTACCCAGCGAACGACAACGAGGGGTGGGTTCCCTCGGCGTCCACGCGATAGCCGGTCGGCATCCGCAGCGGCTGCGCCACGTCCACGTCCACGTCGTTCATCGGTATGACCATCCTTGTGCGTAGGGCAGCCCGGTGTAGTTCTCGGCCAGCGACGTCGCCATCGCCGTGGACGACACGACGTAGTCGAGTTGAGCCAGCGCGAGCTGCTCGCCGAAGACGTCGTCGTCGGGCGAGCGGTGCAGCATCGAGGTCATCCA
>NZ_CAUVXI010000066.1:18888-24624 GCF_963555845.1 Protofrankia sp. Cas8
GAAGTGGGTTGCGCGCCAGACTCGGCGCAACGCGGTTTGGGTGTAGGCGGCGAGCAGGTCGTCCCGGCCTGCGGCGTAGTAGCCACCGAGCGCCCGGGACAACAGGCGGACGTCGGCCACGGCGAGGTTCATCCCCTTCGCGCCGGTGGGCGGGACGATGTGCGCCGCGTCCCCGGCGAGGAACAGCCGGCCGTGCTGCATCGGCGTCACCACGACACTGCGCATCGATGTAATCCCTTTGTCCAGCAAAGGGCCTTCGGTCAACGCGAAGCCTGTGTCGTCGGCTAGTCGGGCATGCAGCTCCGCCCAGATCCGATCATCGGGCCATTCGCTGAGATCCTCGTCGGGCGAGACCTGGAGGTACATTCTAGTGACGCTCGGTGAGCGCATGCTGTGTAGCGCGAAGCCGTTGGCGTGCCGGGCATAGATCAGCTCGTGCGAGGACGGCGGCGCGTCGGCGAGGACGCCGAGCCACGCGAACGGGTAGCTGCGTTCGTAGCTCACGAGGTCGGGCAGGTAGCTGCGGCTCACGCCGTGGAACCCGTCTGTGCCGATGACGAAGTCGCAGTCCAACACGTGGCGCGCGCCGTCCTGGACGAACTCGATGCGCGCCTCCTGGGGGTCGAGACCGGCCAGCGCGACGTCCTCGATCTCGAATCGCACGTCGCCACCGGCGTCGAGACGCGCCGCGATCAGGTCTTTCACGACCTCCTGCTGCCCGTAGACCATGATGCCGCGACCGGTGAGCGCGGTGAAGTCGATGCGGTGGCTGCGCAGCCCGAAGCGCAGCTCGGTGCCCGTGTGCACCAGGCCCTGCGCGTCCATCCGTTTACCCACGCCGGCCTCGCGCAGCGTCTGGACCGTCCCGTGCTCGAGGACCCCGGCGCGGACGCGGCGTTCGACGTAGGCACGGTCCCGGCGCTCGAGCACGACAGACTCCACCCCCTGCAGATGCAGCAGATGAGCGAGAAGGAGCCCGGCCGGCCCCGCGCCGACGATGCCGACCTGTGTGCGCATGCGGGCAGCCCCTTCGCCGGTGACCGATGTCGGATGTCGGATGTCGGATGTCGGATCAGCGTGCCCCAGACTCGGCCGGTGCGGGCCTAGACTTCCGCCACCCGGAAGACCTCTTCGAAAGTGACACGCGATGAACGGCAGGCGGCGCGCGTCCGGTACCCAACGGGTCCTGGCGATCCTCGACTGCTTCTGCGCCGACCGCCCGACGCTGGCGCTGTCCGAGATCAGCCGGCTGGCCGGGTTGCCGCTGACCACCACGCATCGTCAGGTGGGCGAGCTGGCGCGCTGGGGCGCACTGGAACGTGATCACAGCGGCCGGTACCGCATCGGGCTACGGCTGTGGGAGGTCGGCGCGCTGGCGCCGCGCAGCATCGGGCTGCGCGAGGCCGCGCTGCCGTTCCTCGAGGATCTCTACGAGGTCACCCACGAAAACGTCCAGATCGCCGTACTGGACGGGCCGGATGTCGTCTACGTGGAAAGGATCTCCGGCCGGCAGGCGGTACACATCGTGAGCCGACCGGGCAGCCGGTTGCCCGCGCACGCGACGGGCGTCGGACTTGTGCTCCTCGCCCACGCGGCCAGCGACGAGATCGACGCGGTGCTCGCCGGCCCGCTCAAGCGCTACACCGAGCACACCCTCACCGACCCGACCCGGCTGCGCCGCACTATGGCAGAAGTCCGCCGGACCGGCTACGCGATCAGCGACCGCCAGATCGAGACGGTCTCCGTCTCGGTCGCGGCACCGGTCTACGACTCGACCCGCACCGTCGTCGCGGCGCTGTCGATCGTCGTCGCGGCCAAGGCCGGACACGCTCGACGCTACGTGCCGGCTGTGCTGGCCGCGGCGCGCGGGATCTCCCGCCACCTCGGTGCCGGCCGCGAGAACATCGCAGCTGTCGATTGACCGCACCAGGGCGGGTTCAAACGGTCATAGCGCCGCTCTGGATGTGTTCGGCCATATCGTCCGTTTTCTCGACGAGCACCAGTGAGCCACGCCAGCTCGACCTGAGTCGACTCCGCCCGGCGACGTGCATCTCGAAGCATCGTTGCCGCCATGTCACCGTTAGAGCGTCCGGCAACAGGGGCGTGTATCACGCGTGATACACTAATATCCATGACTGAGGTGGCGGTTCGTGATCTGCGTAACCACGGCGGCGAGATTCTTGACCGTGTCATGGGCGGGGAGTCGTTGACGGTGACGCGGGATGGTCGTGCGGTTGCGGAGCTACGACCGTTGCCGCGCCGTCCCCTACCGGCATCCCTGCTCCTGGAGCGGTGGCGTCGCATGCCGGCCGTCGATCCTGTGCGGCTCAGGGCGGATATCGACAGTGTGCTGGACCCGGCGCTGTGACAGGTCCGTCGTGCAACCATGAGCGTGGTGTCCTCGACACCAGTACTGTGATCATGTTGTCTCGGATCGAGGACCCAGCCAGCCTTCCTGCGGAGCCGCTCATCACCGCGGTCACGCTGGCCGAGCTTTCGGTCGGACCGCTGGTCGCGACGACAGACGGGGAGCGCGCCGCCCGCCAGGCCCATGTTCAGCAGGCAGAGGCCGACTTCGACCCGCTGCCCTTCGACGCGGCAGCGGCCCGAGTGTTCGGACGTGTGGCGGCCTCGTTGCGGCTGGCTGGCCGCAAACCTTCGGCCCGTGCGTATGACGTCATGATCGCAGCCACGGCGCTATCTCATGAACTACCTGTGTACACGTGCAATCCCGCCGATTTCGCTGGAATTGAGGGACTCACGGTGGTTGCCATCCCGGTACCGAGTGCGCCGAAGTCCTAGTGTCTCGTGATTCCACTGACTTTACTTTCCATTGTTGTCGACAAGTTTCTTGATGTTGGCCTGGATAAGCTGGACCGTGGCGAGAATCTCGTCCGCGGTCGCCGTCCACGTGAATGGCTACCGAGATGGCATGGACGGACGACGACAGCGCGGCACCGAGGCCATTGCCGGCACGGACAGCCACGGCGTCAGGCGGCAGAAAGCGCGACCTCCGTCGACTTGATCAGAGCGATCACGGTGGAACCCGATGCGAGACCGAGGTCGGTCGCGGCGGCCCGGGTGATCGCCGCTGTGATCTCACCGCCACCGTCGAGGACGATATGCGCGACCACCATTGCGCCACCGGTCTCGAGGCTGGAAACCGTACCGGGTAGCTGATTGCGGATACTGATGCCGGAAACAGCGCCTGTGGCCAGAGAGACCTCGGTTGACTTGATCAGAATATCGACGGCAGAGCCCACCGAGATACTGAGATCCTTGATCGCATCCATGGTCACCGCGGCTGTCATGCGCTGTCCACCAGTGACGTCGATCGCCACGGTGCCCATCGCCGCCCCGCTGGTGATCTCAGTGACGGTGCCCGTGAGCCGGTTGCGAATGCTCAAGCTCATTGATCTACCTCATCAGGTCGGGGCGCTGCTCAGAGGTGAACAGCTCCTACTCTCCTACACCAGCCGTACACGTCGTCAACCTCATTGCCCGTAATGCCCGGCAAGTAACGGTGGTGGATCGTCGGAGGACGACCGGCACGGTCGGGGTGCGGGACTGCAGTCGTTCCACTTTCGATGGTCACCCAGCCCTTGCTGGTAGCACATCGCGTGCAGAAAAATACTTAGCGTAAATCCTTGTCTGCGGTATAGATCTTTTGATATTTACTCATTCGCAGATCCTTAAGGCCAGATGTTCCGTATCTGCGGAGACGGTGCTAATCTCCCTCGAGGGGGCTTTCGTAGATCAATAGAGTTGTGGGGTCGCAGCCAGGGACGGCTGGTGGCCATGGCCCGGTCTGTGTTGGTGAGCGGAGCCCCCACCCGGCCGGTACGCCTAACCCTCGCCGGCCGAAACCCGCTATTCATCATGATCTCTAGATCGTCCATCACAGAGGGGATCCGCGGTGCCCGGAACCATGTTGACCCGATCCGCCAAGCGAGTACTTCTACCGATCTTCCTGTTTCTTCTCGCGCTGTCCTTGTGTCTGCTTCCCGGTTCAGTGGCACAAGCCACCACACCGGCGGCGTCGGCGGCGTCGGCGGCGTCACCGGCGGCGTCGGCCGTGCCAGCGGTGCACAAGCACGTGGTTGTCAACGGTCGGGTCGGCCATCGGCTGCGCCTGAGCTTCGGCGATCTGCGGGCCTTCCCCCAACACACCCAGGACGTCGACTTCCTCAGCGGCAAAGGACCTGAGCACCACACCTACGTCGGTCCGCTGCTGCTGGACGTGCTGAAGTCCGCAGCACCGTCCTTCAACCCGGGCATCAAGAACGATTCTCTGCGGTACGCAATTCTGATCAAGGCAAGCGATGGCTATGAATCGGTGTTGTCATGGCCGGAGATCGATCCGAACTTCGGTGGTAAGCAGGCGCTGCTGGCCGTCAGCGAGGATGGTGTCCCCCTGGACAGTGCGGGTCCCCGGCTGACCGCCCCTGGTGATTCCCGTGGCGGTCGGTACGTCTTCAGCGTCGTCTCTGTCACGCTTATCAAGATCGGCGACTAGAGCGGTTCTGGTCCTGCGTTGACGTAAACGGATGGTGTGGCGTCCGGTTCGCCGGGCGCCACACCATCTGCGAGGGCCACTAACCGGACCCGGTCGACCCGTGGCCGGCGGCACGAGGGTATTGGACGGGTCACCACCGGGTTTGTCTCCATGAGCACTCCTCGTCTGGACGCCGGCGCGTCGAACAGGCCGTCCCGTATTGCCGGCGGACGGCGGACACTTTTCCGGAATAGCGTTCGATCAACATTGCGCACCGCCCCTGGCTGGCGCCGTCCCGCTGTCGGTGTTCGACCTCGTGCCGCTCACGTCGGGCTCGACCGTCGCCGCGGCGTTGCGCAATATGATTGATCTTGCGCGGCAGGTGGAGCGCTCCGGCTATGCCCGGTACTGGCTCGCCGAGCACCATCTGACTCCGAGCGTCGCCTGCGCCGCACCCGCCGTCCTGATCGCCCTGGTCGCCGATGCCACCCGGCGGATCCGGGTCGGATCGGGCGCGGTACAGACCGCCTACCAGACGCCGCTCGTCATCGCCGAGCAGTTCGGGACCATCGGGCATATTCATCCCGGGCGCATCGATCTCGGGCTGGGCCGTTCCCGCATCAGCACATTCATCGACAAGGCCACGGACGCCGTCTCTGGATCAACCGTCGGGCTGGCGCACTCGGGTGAGCGTCAGCCATCCCGGCCCTGCGTGGTCGACGGTCTGCTGATCCCGGCGCCACCGAGGTTCCGGTTCGATCCTTACCTGCTCCGCCAGCAACTGGAACTGGTCGGGTACCGGGATGGCGCGGGCGACGACTACGCACTGCAGGTGCGGGCCATTCAGGCGTTCATCCGCGGCGATTACCGTACCCACAACGGCGTGCACCTGCGGGCGCCCGCCGCCGAAGGCGCAGACCTGGAACTGTGGATTCTTGCCGCGAGTGCCGGGGAGAGTGCGCGGACCGCCGGCGCGCTGGGGCTACCGCTGACCGCCAACTACCACTCGATGCCGTCCGCCGTACTCGACACGGTCGTGGCGTACCGGGCCGCTTTCCGGCCGTCGGAGACGCTGCGCGCACCGTACGTCATGGTCTCCGCGGACGTCGTCGTCGCCGACGAGCTGCTCATCACCACCGTTACCCACGACCACGCTGCCCGGGTGCGTTCCTACGAACTCCTCGCCCAGGCGTGGGCAGGTCTGGACTGACCACCGGGTTCACCGTCGTGTCAGGAGTGCC
>NZ_CAUVXI010000067.1:0-22971 GCF_963555845.1 Protofrankia sp. Cas8
CGCTCTCCGTCCGTCAGTTCCTCGGCCGGGTCCAGGAGCTCTCGCCCGAGGCTCGCGAGCGAATCGGCAGCCAGCTCGTGGCTTCCGTGCTTGCCGTCGTCACGCCACCACCGCCGCCGGGCACACCCGGTTGGGCCTACCTGTCCGCGGTCCTCGCCGAACGCACCGCACGTGCACATCGGCGGCTCACCGGCGGCCCGCCGGGATGGCAGCCGGGATGGCAGCCGTCGCCCTACCCGAATCCGGCATTCCAGCATCCGGTCTCCCCGCACCCGACCCAGCGGATGCAGCCGACCCAGCCGACCCAGCCGATTGAGCAACCCGCACCCGGCCCCTTCGTCCCGCCGAGCTGAAAGCCCGTTTTAGGTCGATCCTCGTCCGGCGCCATCAATGATCGAGGCGACCGGACCGGCGGATCATCCGGATCCCTCAGGTGACGCAGGTGATGCGACTCAGCAGAAGGCGCGCCGCCTCCTAAGGATCACCCGGTGACCGTGCGTGTCGACCGGGATCAGATTCACATCGGGGGCACGAGCGGGCGGTGCCCTTCGGTCGCACAGTCCGGGCAGGACGTCGTGGACCTGATCTGGCATGGTTCGCCATCCAGCCGCGCCGCCTGAAGCAGGCCCACCCGCCCGACGCCATCACAGGTCGGACACAGCATGTTGACTTCGCGGCCAGCAGGCTCGGGCCGATCGCCCGCAGCTGGCTGCGCGCTCACCGGCGCCGTCCCGTAGCCACGGGACCACTGTAGGGACCACGAAAGGCACGGTCGGGATATTCAGGACTTTTCAGGTCCGGATCAGAGCATAGTGTGCCCTGGCTCATACTCCAGCGCATGCCTTCGGACAACCGGGGAACTCATCGACGCGACCGGGCACACCCGGCCAGCCGCACCGCGCACAACCCGGCGGCGCGGCGCACAACATAGCCCCATCCAGGGGACAGCGAGCGCGCCGGGTTCCGGCCTGCCACGGGGGTCAGTCAGAATCTCCTCGTGGGCCACAGCTCATGTGATCATGGAAGGTGACGTCACGGCCGTGCAGAGAGACTCCGCGTTGCAGACCCTCACGGATGGTCACGACAACAGGGTGGGCGGTGGCGGTGGCGGTGGCGACGATGACAACGGCGGTCGTCGGCGTCGGGGTGGCCGGCTCACCCGCATCGGGCTGGTCGTCACCACCGCAGGGCTCGGCTTGGCGCTGCTGTTCCTACCTGTGATCAGCGCGGTTGGCCTGTTCGCCAAGGCATCGGCCGACCATTACCTGGCTCTGCCCGCCGAGCTCGCCACGCCGCCGCTTCCTCAGAGCTCCACCATCCTCGCCGCTGACGGCAGTCTCATCGCGACGCTGCGCGGCGAGGAGAACCGCACCGTGGTTGACGGCAAGGCCATCCCGAGGGTCATGCGGGAGGCCATCGTCGCCATCGAGGATTCGCGTTTCTACACCCATGGCGGGGTGGACGTGAAGGGGGTCGCCCGGGCGGCGCTGCGCAACAGTGAGGCGGGCGACGTCCAGCAGGGCGCCTCGACGCTGACCCAGCAGTACGTCAAGAACGTGCTGCTGCAGAACGCGCGTACCAAGCAACAGCGTGAGGACGCGGCCGGGACGTCGCTCCAGCGCAAGATCCAGGAAGCCCGGTATGCCGTCGCGCTGGAGAACACCCTCACCAAGGACGAGATCCTCGGCCGCTACCTCAACATCGCCTACTTCGGTAACGGGAACTACGGTGTCGGTACCGCCGCCCAGAACTACTTCCATGTCGGGATCGCAGACCTGACGCTGCCCCAGGCGGCGCTGCTGGCCGGGCTCGTGCAGAGCCCCTCCCTGTACGACCCGGTGAACCATCCCGACGCCGCCAGGGTCCGCCGCGACGTCGTCCTGGACCGGATGGCGGAGCTCGGCTACATCACCCCGGCCGTCGCGGACACGGCGGAGGCCACCCCGGTCACGGTCATCCGGGCCGCCGCAGCGGCAGCACAGGACTCGTGCGAGACGTCAAGCGCGCCCTTCTTCTGCGACTTCGTCCGTGCCCAGCTGCTCGCCGACCCGGCGCTGGGCACGACCGAGGCCGAGCGCGCCCGGCAGGTCCACGAAGGCGGCCTGGTGATCAGGACGACGCTACAGCCCAAGGTCCAGGCTGCGGCCCAGGACACGGTCAACGCCGTCATAGCGCCGAGCAACCCGGTATCGGCGACCGAGGTGATTATCGAACCGGGCACTGGCAACATCCTGGCGATGGCGGTGAACCGTGTCTTCGGCTCGAACTCCGCCGCCAACCAGACCAAGGAGCCGTTGCCGACCACCGCGGTCTTCCAACCAGGCTCGACGTTCAAGACCATCACCCTCGCCGCCGCGCTCGAGGCAGGCTACGGGCTGAACACCCAGTTCTACTCACCGGCCTGCTACATCTCCAAGCGGTACGCCATCGGGGGGCGGCGCGAAGGCGGTGACTGCGCCACCGGCTACGCCAACGCCGAGCCGGACGAAAGCGGCGTCTACGCCATGCCCGAAGCCACCTGGAAGTCGGTGAACACCTATTACATCCAGCTGGAGGAGAAAGTCGGCCTACCCGCCGTCATCGACATGGCAAACCGGCTCGGCGTCCCCGCGGCCTACCTGGCAAAGGCCTGGGGTGACCTGACCATCGGCTCCAAGGCCGTCCCGCCGCTGGACATGGCCAACGCCTACGCCACCCTCGCCGCCCACGGTATGCACTGCAACCCGCGCTACGTCCTGTCGGCTACCGACTCCAGCAACCAGAATGTCGACATCGCCCCCGCGCCCGCCTGCAAGCGGGCGGTGTCCGCCGGTGTCGCCGACACCGTCACGAGCATCCTGACCGGTGTGATCACCCAGGGCACGGGGTACCCGAACGCCGCGGCGATCGGGCGCCCGGCTGCCGGCAAGACTGGGACGACCGACAACTACTCGGCCGCATGGTTCGTCGGGTACACCCCGCAGATGTCCGCCGCCGTCGCCGTCGGCAACCCGAAAGGTGCCCAGGGCAACCCATTGAAGGGCATCGTCGCGGACGGCCGGACCTGGCCCCATGTGTTCGGCGGCGACCTCCCGGCGATCATCTGGGGCCGCTCGCTGCGCCAGGCCCTCGCCGGAGTCCCGGCCATGCCGATGTCAAAGGCGGATCCCACCGTGGCCAGCGGAACCAAGGGCGGGTTGTTGTCCACTCCCCCGCCGGCGCCCGCCGCTTCCGCACCCGACCCGACCGCCGGTCTGCTGCCGGGTACCACCACGACCCAGCCCGGGGGTGGGGCCACGACACCGTCATCGGGTGTCACGATCCCGACGGCTCCGCCGACTACGCCCCGGTCCCGCTGACCGGGTAACCGCATCCGGGATCGGGCGAACAGTGCTCGCCAGGATCACCGCAATGACGTTGAGTAACCGAAGGACCAGAAGGAACAGCCAGCCTCGCGACTACGAATAGTAACTTCCCGCAGCTCCAGCCCGAGGTGGACTGTCCTGAATCCTCACGGCGCCGCTGATCGACATCCAATAATTTTGCTACTCAGTGCAATTAACTTGCGCGCCACCGTATCTCATGCTTTCATCGATCTAGTCTTATCTGATGATTTAGACAATTTATCAGGATATATCGTTCATATTCCACGTTGAACGCGAAGGGGTACGGTGCTCTCCGACGTTCGCGATACCGATCTTGAAGGTTTCCTCGGTCGCCTCCTTGCCGTTGAGCCATCGGCCGTCACCGCTACCGCCGACCTTCGCAACGACCTTCATCTGGACTCGCTCCAACAACTGGAACTCCTGGTCTGGCTCGCGGCGCGGGGCGTGGACATCGACGCGACCCCCGCGGGCCAGATCGCAACTGTCGCGGACGCGTGCATGCTCCTCGAGGCTGCCCGTGGCAGCGCCGGTGACGGGCACCCGGTCGTCGGCCGTCGGCGAGACGTGCCGCCCGGCCCCGTGACTCGAGCCGGAGTGAGGTCACCCAGGCTGCACAACGGCAGATTCGCGTTGCGGCCGGTGACTCCGGAGTACCTGCCGTTCCTGTACGAGCTGGCGATCTCGGAGGAGGTCGGTTTCCGCTGGCGTTTCCGCGGAACCGTGCCGAACCAGGAGACGTTCCAGGCGGGGCTGTGGCAGGGGGTGCTCGCCCAGTTCGTCGTGGTGCTCCCCGCGACGGGAGAGCCGATCGGTCTTGTCGTCGCCTACAACGCGGACACCACCCGCGGCATCGCCTACCTGGCCGCGGTGTTCACTCCGGACTACATGCTCACCGGGCTGCCCGCCAGCGCGGTCGAGCTGTTCGTCCGATATCTGTTCCAGGTCTGGAACCTGCGCAAGCTGTACATGGAGGTGCCGGAATTCAACTATGAACTGATCGCCAGTGGCGAGGGACGCCGGTTCGATATCGAAGGTCGACTGCGGGACTTCAACTACTACGACGGCCGGTTCTGGGACGAGTACCTGCTCGCGGTCTGACGCCACCGCCGCGCAACGTCTCCTCCTCCGCCCTCCCTGACTGAGCGGAGGAGGGACCGCGCCAGCAGGGCAAAGATTCCCGATGTCTTCTGCCGGCCATCGACAGAAGGCGATCAATGTGAATCCGGCGCGATCGCACATCCGATTGGCCTACTTCGCGGCCGCCGTTCTGGTGCTCACCGCAACGGCGGCGACAATCGTGTACTTCCTGCACAGGGATCGGCACATGACGAGGACGGGAATAGTCACAACCGTAGGTCCCATCAGCTTCTGCAGCGCCTGGGAACCGCCAGACTCGGGTGACTGCTACCTGGCCAGCGCGGAGATCCTGCGAGGACTTCAGGTCGGTGCCTGCGTCACGGTGCAGGTCGAGAGCATCGACAGCGGGAATCCGCCGGTCCGGCCCCACCTGCGGGCGCTCAGCTGGCAGCCGGCACGGGGATGTTGACCACGGCGCCCGCGGTCGACGAACAAACTCACGGGGCCACGCCGGCCGTCGTCGGTCGGTACGGCCTGCTGGTGTCAGTTCGGTAGTGGGCGGATGTCGAGGTCACGGGCGGCGGCGACCGGGGTCGGGTCGAGACCGAGCACGATGCCGAGGTAGACGCTGGCGTAGTCGAACAGGCCGACCAGGGACGCCAGCCGCTCCAGGCGGCTCGACCCCTGCGCGGACACCTCGGTGACCGGGATCCCGCGCTCGGCGGCGGCGACGATCGCGGCGTCGGCCTGCCGGGTGACCGTCGGGTGCTCCGCGGCCTGATCACGCAGGAGTACCAACCGAAGCCGCACCGGCTCCGCCTCGTCGACCCGGTCGCGGAAGAAGTCGTCGAGATCCTCGGCTGTACCGGCGGCTGCATCGGGGCCGGCATCGGGGCCGGCACTGCCGGCGGACCCGGCGCGGATCCCGAACACCCCGTCCAGGATGCCCACCTGGGCACCAGCCGCCGCCGGCAGGACGCCCGGCACCGCGGGGTAGCCGGCGTTCGCGGCCAGCTGGTCAGCCGCCCGGCTGACCGCCGCGGCGGTCAGCGCCGTGGTCCCCCACAGCAGCGGCAACGACCCGGCCAGCGCGAGCGCCAGCTCCTTGGCGGGGCTGACGAACGTCTCACTGCTGGGTCGGCAGCGCATCGCCACGTCCTCCAGCCGCGCGGCCGTGGCCTCGATCGCGCCGGCTCCCTCGGCGCCGCCCGGGACGAGACCCAGGGCGTGCACGGCAACCACCGTCGGGACGAGCAGCGCCCAGAAACTCGCGCGGGTGGGCCTGGCGTCCACCACCGGGACCGCAACGAACAGTGCCCGGGCCCGGTCTGCCAGCGCGGCCAGCGGCGAGTCGGGTGCGCCCACGGCAAGCGTCCGGCAGCCGCGACGATCAGCTTCCTCCAGCGCGGACAGCGCCTGCCCATCGCGTCCCGAGCCCGACACGACGATCACCAGGTCGGCCACACCGGCCCATCCGGGCAGACCGAAACCGTCGTATTCGAGTACCGGAACGGGGCAGTCGGGGCCCGTCACCGCGGTGAGCGCCGCACCGAGCGCCGTCGAGCCGCCGGCCCCGGCCACCAGCACGGCGCGCGGACGGCCGTCAGCCGCGAGCGAGGCGACCCCGGTCTCCTGCGCCAGCGCCGCGGACTCCCGGACCTGGCGGGCCGACGACGCCACGTGCAGCAGCATGCCGGACGGGTCGGCCCCGGTCAGCCGGGCAACATCGTCAAGGATGCCCTCGTCCACGATCGCCCCCCCAGTTTCCGCGTGTCTGGCCCATCATCGCGTTCGCTCGTCCGGGCCGCCGGCCATGCGATGCTCCCGGCGCCGGTCACCCCATATGTCGACCCATTTCTCAGGACGAGCTGGGCACCGGGGTCTCAACATCGCCGGTCGCATCCCCTACCGCGTCCCGTGGCCGGGGATCGGTCTGGACAGCGCCAGTCTGCACGTCGCCAGTCTGGACAGCGCCAGTCTGCACGTCGCCAGTCTGGACAGCGCCACCAAAGGGAACTGCCTCGTCAAGCAGCATCACCGGGATCTCGTCGCGGACCGGGAAGGCCAGGCCGCACGAGGTGCAGACCAGGACGGGCTCACCGGCGAGGGCGTCTGAGCGCAGCGGGGCATGGGCCGGGCACGGGCAGGCGAGAATCTCCAGCAGGAGTGGATCGAGACTCAACGGTCGATCTCCCTTCCATGACGAATGCGGGTGAGGACCTCGTCCCGCACCCGTGACATCGTGGCATGGTCGGGAGCCTCCACGTTCAGGCGCAGCAGCGGTTCGGTGTTGGACGGGCGCAGGTTGAACCACACGCCATCACCGAGCGAGACGGTCAGCCCGTCGAGATGGTCGATACCGGTCGCGAGCCCCACATAGGCCTTCTCGATCTCGGCCATCGCGACCCCGGCGTCGGCGACCTCGGAGTTGATCTCACCGGAGAGCGTGTACGGCGCATAGCCGTCGAGCAGGCGCGACAGCGGCCGCTCCTGCTCACCGAGCGCGGCCAGGACGTGCATCGCGGCGAGCATCCCGGAGTCGGCCCGCCAGAAGTCCCGGAAATAGAAGTGACCGGAGTGCTCGCCACCGAAGATCGCACCGGTACGCGCCATCTCCGCCTTGATGAACGAATGGCCGACGCGGGTCCGCACCGGCACGCCGCCGAGCCTGGTGACGAGCTCGGGCACGGCGTTGCTGACGATCACATTGTGAATGATCGTCGCACCGGGCTCGCGGGCGAGTTCCCGCTCGGCGACCAACGCGGTGATGGTGGACGGCGACACGCACTCGCCACGTTCGTCGACGACGAAGCAGCGGTCCGCGTCACCGTCGAAGGCGAGCCCGATGTCGGCCCCGGTAGCGCGAACCGCGGCCTGCAGGTCACGCAGGTTCGCCGGCTCGATCGGGTTGGCCTCGTGGTTGGGGAAGGACCCGTCCAGTTCGAAGTACAGCGGGTGGACCGTCAGCGGCAGCCCCTCGAACACGGCCGGGACGGTCAGACCGCCCATACCGTTACCCGCGTCCACCACGACCCGCAGCGGTCGGATGGCCGACAGGTCGACCAGGGTGCACAGGTGCTCGGCGTATGCCGCCAACAGGTCGCTGTGGGTGATCGTACCGCGCGGTCCGGTGAACGCGGGAATCCCCGCCTCGACCATGGCGCGGATGTCCCCGAGACCGGTGTCCGCCCCGATCGGAGCCGCGCCGGCCCGGCACAGCTTGACGCCGTTGTACTTGGCCGGGTTGTGGGATGCGGTGAACATCGCTCCCGGGATGTCCAGCGACCCGGCGGCGAAGTAGAGCAGGTCGGTCGAACCGAGCCCGATCATGATGACATCCGCGCCCTGGCCGGCAGCCCCGTCGGCAAACGCCGTCGAGAGCGGGACCGACGAGTCACGCATGTCGTGCGCGACGACGATCCGTGGCGCCGCCAGCACGTGCACGAACGCGGCTCCGATCGCGCGGGCGACATCGGTGTCCAGCTCTGAGGGCACAACCCCCCGCACGTCATACGCCTTGAAGATCCGCGACAGATCGTGCACCCTTCCGCCCTTCCTCCGCTTGCCCGCAGGGTACGCGATCACAGATCGTCCCGCGCCCGCCTGCCCCTGGGAACGCCAGCCAACACCGGCACCAAAGACCCTACCGACGCGAACTCAGCTCGGCCGGGGCAGGACCCGCAGGTGACCACGTCGACCTCCGGGTGCCGACGGATCGGGCGGGTCCTTGTGGACAGGTGGTCGGCTCACCTCACGAACCGCGTCCGCGAGCGCCTCAAGATCATCAGAGGCTGCGCCGTGCCTGGTCTCACCCTCGATCCGCACGACCGCCCAGCCCAGTGGCACAGTGAGGCGGTCGGCGTGCGGCCCACACAGGTCGTAGGAATGCGGCTCGACGTATGGGGAGAGCGGCCCGAGGACGGCTGTCGACTCGGCGTAGGCGTACGTGAGCGTGGCGACCGCGGCCGCTGAGCATGCCGAGCGGGAGCAGCGGCGAGGCTTCACGTTCCGGACGGTAGCCCCCGGAACGGGCGACGGCCACCACCACCCGCCGTGTCGCACCCACCCGCGGAACGCTGGTAAGTAATCAATTACACTCCGCACCCAGCAGGTGAACTGGCGGACACCGGCAGACACGTCAGGGTAACCGAGGCGAAATTCACCTGATGAATCCGGAGGGCATCGGTACGGCCTCTCGTCGCGAGCCGTACGCTCACGCCATGGCGGACAACGCCTCTCCCGGCGCCTCCTGGGGAACCCCCGTGCCGGCCTTCCCGTCCCCACAGCCTCCCATCCCCATGTCACGGCGCCGTGACCGGCGCGGACGCGGCCTGCGTGGTGTCCTCCTCCCGCCGGAGGTCCCCGCCTATCGCAGCCGCGGCGAACGGTTCGACGACCTCGTCCTGGACGCCGTCGAGCACCTCGAGCACCGCTGGTCCGCCGAACTGTCCGACGTCGAGTTCGCGGTCGAGGACGTCCCGCCCGTGCCTGCGGTCCTCGCTCCGGAAGAACCCGTACCGCTGGCTCACCACCAGCCGCCGGCCGGGCGAGGACGCTCCGCGACACCGCACCGGATCGTCATCTACCGCCGGCCGCTGGAGGCCCGCGCGATGGACACCGACGACCTCGCCGAGCTCATCCTGGACGTCCTCATCCACAAGGTCGCGGACATGCTCGGCATGGAACCGGAGGTCATCGACCCGGAGGGCCACGGCTGGCACGAAGACGAATAGGCGAATAGGCGAATAGGCGAATAGAAACGCCCGGGGCCTCCAATTCTCGCGCGACCGTGCGATTCGAACAGTTCACAAGGAGGACGGGCACCAGTGACCGTCGGAAAGCCCGACCGGATCCTGCGGTTGTTCGGTCGGGTGCGCAACTATGATTGGGGCTCGTCCACCGCCATTTACGACCTGCTCGGCGAGGCCCCCACCGGCCAACCGGCCGCGGAGCTCTGGCTGGGAACCCATCCGGGCGCCCCATCCGAGGTCGAGACCGTCGGCGGGCTGCGGCCGGCAGTCGATGTCGTGGGCCCGCTGCCTTTCCTGCTGAAGGTTCTCGCCGCGGAGAAGGCGCTCTCGTTGCAGGTCCACCCGGACGCGGCACGGGCGCGAACCGGCTTTGACGACGAGGAAAGGTGCGGCGTTCCGCGCGACGCCACCTGGCGCCGCTATCGGGACCGTAATCACAAACCCGAGCTGCTTGTCGCGCTCACGCCATTTCGCGCGCTCGCCGGAGTCCGTGACCCGCTACGGACCCTCGCCGTGGTGCGTGGCCTCGGTCACCCGCCACTGACTGCCGCGTTCACGCCGCTGGACGCGAACCCGTCCACCGGAGCCGCGACGGTTCTGCGCACGCTGCTGACGATGCCGGCCGAACAGGCGCATGCCTTCACCAGCGGTCTGGTCGAGGCCGCCGCCGCGCTGCGACCACCCGTGGACCCGGATGTGGCGGCAGCCGCCGACCTGGTGGGCCGCCTCGCCGCGGCACACCCCGGTGATGTGGGGATCGCCGCGGCGCTGCTGCTCAACGACGTGGCGCTCCAGCCGGGCGAGGCATTGTTCCAGCCCGCGCGCCTGCTGCACGCCTATGTCCACGGTGTCGGCATCGAGATCATGGCAACGTCGGACAACGTGCTGCGCGGTGGGCTGACGCCGAAACACATCGACGTGGACGAGCTGCTCGATGTTCTCGACCCGAGGCCAACCCCGGCGCCGGTACTCGCCCCCCGAACAATGCTGGCGACGGCTGGTCTCACCGTGCGTACCTGGGATGTGCCGGTGGACGACTTCCAGCTGGCCGAGGCGATCTGTCACCGACCGGCAGATGCGTCCCCGGCAGATGCGTCCCCGGCCGGTGGACGAACGGCCTGTGACGGACACATGCCGGTCACGCGTCCAGCCGTCCTGCTGGTCACCGAAGGCGCCATCGAGGTATACGGCACGGGCACCGACGTCATCCGGCTGCAACGCGGCCAGGCTGCGGTGGTCGTCCCAGGGTCGCCGGCATCGACGCAGCTCGGGCTCGCCGGCGTCGGCCGCGTGTTCCTCGCCTCACCCGGGTAGGGCACGTCACCCGGCTTGAGGACGTCACCTCCGCCCGGGCGCTCTTAACGATGTGAATCTGATGCTCCTGCCACAACACCAGATTCACATCGTTCCCGCAGAGCGACCGGCAACGGGGACGCGGCGTCGCGGGGCCGGGGCACGCACCTTGATCCACACCCCTGTTGCCGGGCACTCTTACCGGCGGAAGGCAGCCCGAGGGTCGTGGACCAGTGCCGGCGCTGACACCGTCCGCGGTGCCGAAGAGAGGGTGAGAACAGAGCTGCCAGCACCCGAACCGACGGTAAGCGCCGCCACCAGTGGACCACCTTGGGTAACCATCCGAGTCGCGTTCCCCGGCCCGACCGCCACCGTGCGTCCGGCCGGCACCGCAACCGGAGTCCCGTCGAACCAGACAGTCACGGCCGTGTCCGGTGCTGTGAGCACCAGGGTCCGCACCCCCTGGCCGGTGGCGGGGGGAAGCAGTGTGGCCGCCGTCGAAACAGGGTGAATCACATCCGCCGGGCCGACCCACCGGTATCCCGGTGCCGGGGCCAGGCCGGGCTGCCCAAACCCGGCCTGCCCCGGTCCGGCGGCCGGCATGGGCAGGCCGAGGGCAGCGATCACCGGACCACCGGAGCGCACCGTCAACCGCAGCGCCGCCACGCCGGCTCCGCCGGGCAGGGCCGGTAACCGGATCACGCCGCCACGTGGCACCCGCAGGTCCGCGAAACCCACCGGAATGTAACTCGCGGACGGTGTCAACAGATCCAGCCGGATCACCGCCGCCGCCTCGGGAGCGGCTACGACGACCCGCGCGTCACCGACGCCCGTTGCCGCGCCCACAAGGAGCAGGGAGCCCGCCGGCCCGGCACCGGCCACCACGGGCACCACGGTCGAGTCCCGTGCGAACGGGCCGCCGGCACGGTCCAGGACCAGGGCGGCCAGACGCCCGTCACGCACCTGTACCCGCACCACGGTGGCGTCGGCGTCCGGCACCCAGGTCGCCAGGCGACGGGTCACGCTCGCCCGCGGCGGCACGACAACGCCGGTAGTGGCCCCCGCGCCACTGTCTGCACCACTGTCTGCACCACCGTCGGCGAACACGGTGATCTGTGCCCGCGCGGGTGTGGCCTCGGGGTTGGTGAGGACGACCAGCGGGTCCCGACCGGCCACCGTGGCAGGACCGACAAGCCAGAACTCGCTTCTGGGACGCTCGCAGCGAGCGATCACCGATGCGCGGCCGCCCGCTCCCGGTGCGGTCACCGTCGCGCTCAACCCGGCTGCTGCGAGGCCGCTCGCGCGGACAGCCAGCGGCTCGCCGCCACTCACCTGGACCGACGCCCGCCGCCGGACCGGACCGGAATGAAGATTCTTGACCTTGTCGCCCGCGGACAGCTGGACCTGCCCGTCCAGCACCGGTCCGCGGCCCGATCCCGGTGCGGGCACCGTCGCGCTCACCCCGCCACCGGCGGTCGCGACGTCGACCGTGACCGCGGACCCCGCCGGCGGTCTGAGATCCGGGCACAGCAACGTCGCCGACGTGATCGGCATCGGGAACCCCGCCGCTGGGACCGGCCGCGGCCGCCTCCCGTCCGTCGGCTCGATGAACACCGCGACGCACCACACGGCCACCAGGGCGAGGGTGCCGCCAACCACGACCGATGCCGCCCGGCGCAGGAGCCGGATCCGTCCGGTCATGGCCGCGATCCCGCGTGCGGTGTCGCCGCGGGAAGGTTCACCGGCCCCGCCGGAACCACGCGCCAGACCATGGCGTCTGCGAGCACCTGTTCGCGCACGAGCCCCGGTACCGCGTCGAGTACGGCGGTCAACGACGGTGGCGCATCCGGAAACGGGACGACGACCGCTCGCACGGCCAGAGCCGCGAGTTCACCTGCGCCCCAGCTCCCCCCCACCGTCAGATCACCGACAATCGCCTCGACCGTGCTGTCGTCGACGGTGTGCCCGGTCGGGACCGTCGGGATGATCCGCGTCGTCCCGGCAGGGTCGGCGAGGCGGGGGCCGCGGGCGCCGGTCAAGGTGTAGGCGACCGGGGAGCCCTGGGACGACTGACGCAGTATCAGGACGCCGGCAGTCCGCCCGGCAGCCGTCGCGACCGCGACCGCGGACGCCACCACGCCGCTGTCACGTGCGGCGGCACCGCGCGCGACCTCACCGCCCCACAGGAACGCAAAGCCGCCGGCAACCGGACTCGCAACCACTGCTCCACCGACGACCACGGCCACGAACTGCCGCCAGCCGAAGGGATGACGCCGCAGCGCCGCACGCGCTCCCGACGCCGCGAGCGTCGCGGCAAGGAGCAACCCGGCGACGACAACCCCGAGTTGCGCGCCCGCCACGTCGTCACGGTCGGCGCCGCACAGGTGCCGCTCCACAGCGGCACCGACCAAGCCGATCAGGACAACGCCCCAAGCCGCGAGCACCGGCCGTCGGGTGTCGGCCCGGACAACCCCGATGACGCCCGCGAGCGCGGCGGGTACGAGCAGCGCGACGGTCAGATGGGCAACGGTCAGATGGGCAACGGTCAGATGGGCGGCGGTCAGATGGGCAACGGTCAGATCGGAGCCGGTCAGATCGGAGGCCTGCGCCGAAGCCGGGATGGACCCGCCAAGCCAGCCCGATGCGGGGTCACGCATGCCGAGGGTTCCCGCCGTGAACAGCGCACCGGGATCGTCCATCACCGCCCTGCGCCAGGGCCACAGCCCGACCGCCGCCACGGCGGCCGGGACTAGCACGAACAGCAGTCGGCGGGCGCGACGCAGCACCAGGGTTGCACCGGCAAGGCCGACCACGGCGGACACGAACAGCGACGGCGAGCACATGACCGCGATGAGCAGCCGCACCGCAAGGCCACGAGCGGCGGGCCAGCCGCATCCCAGGTTGCTCGCAGACCCGGGCGGCGCCGGACCCGCCACCACCGGCACCGCGGCCGCGAGTACACCCGGGACCGTTATCAGCGCAAGGACGACATCCACCCGCCCGACGGCAACCGCCCAGGTCATGGGTGGGCCGAGCGCATATCCCGCCGCGATGACCGCTCGAACCCGGCAATGATCACCCGCCCATCGGCCCGTCGACGCCCGCTGGCCGGTGAGCGGCCCGCCCGGGCCGCGCCGGAGGTGCCCAGCCGCGACATAGGCGGCGAGGCCCGCAAGCATCGGTCCGGCGAGCAGGACGACATCGGCGGCGAGCCACGGTTTGCCGCCGAGCACAGTCGCGAGGAGGGCCAGCACCGCCAGCCACGGCGCGGCCGGCAGCGTGCCATGCACCGTCGACTGGAAAATACCGGGAACACCGGGGTTACCGTGCCCACCGGGCCGCCAACCGGACAGCACGGCCGACCACAGGTCGCCGGCACCATCGGGCAGCGGGAGCGGCGCGGCAACCCCGGGCATCCCGAAGCCCGCCGTCCCCGGGCCCCAGCCGGGACCCGCCAGGAAACGTGCGGCGCACATCGTCACAACAGCGAGCGCTGCGGCCAGGACCAGCCCCGGCCCGGTCGCCCGGCCACGCTGCCCCGCCCATTCACGCTGCCCCGCCCATCCAAGACGGGCACAAAGACCGGACAGCGGCTCCCAGACCGCGCGCAACCGGCTGCCCCGGGCGGTGAACAGCGGACGCAGGGCACGCGCGGGCACCCGGGCGCACGCTGCCCGACGGCGGCGCGCGTGGCGCAGCCAACCAGGACGGCTGAACACCTCCACAGCCGCGGCCACCTCAGCACGCCCACGCCGGGCCCGGCCCCGGGCGGCAGCCCCGGCACCTCGCGCGAGCCCGCCGGGTACCAGCCACAGCCACGCCGGCACAACCCGCGCCGCCCCGATGTTGGCCAGCCGAACCCGCAGCTCGTCCCGCCGGACTGTCCGGTGGTCGAGCCGGTCGAGCCGGTCGAGCCGGTCGAGGCATGGGTCCCGTTCGCCGCCGACGGCCGGCGCACGGCGGATCGTGGCGGGCGGAAAAACCACCACCCGCATCCCTGCGCGCCACGCCCGCCAGCAGAAGTCGATGTCGAACGCGGTAGGCAGCTCAGGGTCGAGCCCGCCGAGGAGATGCCATGCTCGGGCGCTGACAAGCGCGCCCGTCAGTGAGACCGCGAGGACGTCCCGGACGGTGTCGTGCCCTGCGTCGTCGACTTCCACCCGGTGGTCCACCCGGTCGAGTACGTGCGGGCCGATCACGGCGGCGCCCGGGTCCAGCAGGGCATAGGTCAGCAACCGCTCCAGCGCGTCGGGGGCCGGCACCGCATCAGCGGGTAGCAACCACAGGAATCCCTCGGCTGGCGCCGTGCCCGCCATCGCGAGAGCCTCGGTAACCATGGAACCGTAGGTGCGCCCCGGCGAATCGTCCCCGCCCACCTCCACCATGATCACCTGGTCCGGCACGCGGGTCTGCCCGCGCAGCGCGCTGCGTGACGGTGCCGGTCCCGGCGCCGACATCACCACAAGCGCGACCACATCGACGGCATCAAGATTGACCGCATCCAGGCCGACCGCAGTGCGGTCCGGGCCACGACCCGGCACGGACGGACTCGGCCCGGCCGTCGGTGCGGCGCCCGTTGCATGCGACCGAGCGGTCACCACGCGCCGGATGGCTTCCAGCCGGCTTCCGCGGCGGGACGCTCAGACCGCCCGGCGGCGCAACCGGCGCCGTTCCCGCTCGGACATCCCACCCCAGATCCCGAACCGTTCATCCTTTTCGAGCGCGTATTCGAGGCACTCGTCCCTGACCTCGCAGCCCGAGCAGATGCGCTTGGCCTCGCGGGTCGAGCCGCCCTTCTCCGGAAAGAACGCCTCCGGATCGGTTTGGGCGCACAGTGCGCGCTCCTGCCACTCCGGTGGGTCCGCGAAGATGTCGTCCATGCCGATCTTAATGACATCAGCCGAGCTATGATCACGATGCTCGACGATTGCCGCGTCATCGGCATGCGCCGACTTGGCAGGTTCGTCGTCGTAGGCCGCATTTAGATCAAATTCGACAGCGATCAGCTCCCCACCGGCCTGGTGACCGGGGTCGGCCTGCCCTGGCCACCGGTCAACGGCCGCCCCGGCGGACAACCCGGTACGTGACCGGTGCGTTTCGGCGAGGACGATGTGGGCGCCCGCGTCGGTGCGTTCCATGTGGACTCCTCCAGACCCGTCGCGGTGCGGTCGGCCACCCCCCGGGCGCCGGCGCGCAGGTGACTGGTGTCCACACCGGTGGGGCAAGCGCTTTATCGCACTTTCCCCACCGGCGGGGGAAATGACACGCCGGTAATTACACGCGCCGGACTCGGCGACGTCAACCCCACCAGCGCAACATCTTCTACAACCAGCGATCAGACAATAGCTCACGGTAGCAAGATGTCATTACAGAGGGTCCCTGTTCGCAGCCCTGAGCGACACACATCAGCCCCTCGCACCCCCTGACCAGCCCATCTTACCGTCCGGAATTGCATAAATCCGTCATGAATTGTCCTTCTCATGACATCTCCTCCCATCCACCGGACTTCTGTGGACACGGCGCTACCGAGGCGCCGACCGACGAGCTCAGCGACCGGCCACCCACACCGGGACACCGGGACACCGGGACACCGGAGCTGAACGCAGGCCGCCGCCGCCGGTGCAACGACCCGCGAGCGGCGATCGCGGCCCGGCCCGGCCCGGCATCCCGACGGTAGACCCCAGCTTTGGAACCATTGTCCGGCAGGACAGTCGATCAACTCACCGGCACGACGAAGTCGGGACCCAGGACCCGTCAGGAGATGATCGGAAGTACCCTGCCGGCGGCGGCGGAAGGCTCGGCCACGACATCCCGGCGGGCCGCGGCGAACCGCTCCGCGCCGACGGCTCCGTAGGTCGTGGTGCGCTGGCGTGCAGGCCGGCCCGCCCCGGCTGCCATAGCCTCCAGCTCGGCGATGGATCGGGCCGACCCGTGCTCGGAACCCGCCATGCGGCTGATCGTCTCCTCCATGAGGGTTCCACCGACATCGTTGACCCCGCCACGGAGGACCTGCTGACAGCCGTCCGGACCGAGCTTCACCCACGAACACTGGATGTTGTCGATCGCGCCGTGCAACAACAGCCGGGCCATCGCGTGCACCGCCCGGTTCTCACCGACGGTGGGACCGGGCCTGGCCACGCCGGCCAGATAGATCGGCGAACTGTGGTGGACGAACGGCAGCGCCACGAACTCGGTGAACCCCCCGGTACGCTCCTGGATGCGGCGCAGCAGCCGCAGGTGAGCCACCCACTGCGTCGGTGTGTCCACGTGCCCGTACATCATCGTGGCCGAGGAGGGCAAGCCCACCTCATGCGCGGTTGTGATGATCTCCACCCAGGTCGAGGTCGGCAGCTTGCCCTTGGTCAGCACCCATCGCACGTCGTCGTCGAGGATCTCCGCGGCCGTTCCGGGGATCGAGTCGACACCGGCCTCACGAGCGGCAGTCAGCCAGTCGCGGATGGACAGACCTGTCCGGGTGACGCCGTTGACGACCTCCATCGGAGAGTAGGCGTGCAGGTGGAGACCGGGCACCCGCCGCTTGATCTCGCGGGCCAGCTCGAAGTACGCGGTCCCCGGCAGGTCCGGGTGGATGCCGCCCTGCATGCAGATCTCGGTCGCGCCCACCGCCCACGCCTGTTCGGCCCGGACACCGACCTCCTGCTGGGACAGGGTGTAGGCGTCGACGTCGTTGCGCCGCTGTGCGAACGCGCAGAACCGGCACCCCGTGTAGCAGACATTCGTAAAATTGATGTTCCGGTTGACGACGTAGGTCACGTCCTCACCGACCGTGTCCCGGCGCAGGTCGTCCGCGAGCCGGCAGAGCTCCTCCAGGGCCGTGCCGGCCGCGCCGAACAGCACCAGGGCGTCCGCGTCGCTGATCCCCGCCGGGTCACCGCTGGCGTGGCGCAGCGCGGTCCGCTCCGCGTCGTCCAGACGCACCGGCGCCCCCGCACGCGCACGCGCCCCCGTGCCGACGACCCCGTCAGCACCCGTGCCGGCTGCGCTGACCTGCTCGCGCAGGACGTCCCAGTCGCCGTACACCGAGGCGAAGTCCGCTCGGCGGTCGGCCTGGCGGCCGGTGACGTCGATGGCCGCGTGCAGATCGACCCGGCCGCCGTCGGCGAGGCCGCCGTCGGGTTCCTGCCATGGACGGCCGAGCGCGGCGGCTCCGGCCCGCAACAGACCATCCGGACCGGCCAGGGCGTCGACATGGGATCGCAGCCGCGGGTCCAGCCAGGGTTCGTCGAGATATGGCGGGTAGGCGGTCAGTCGCGGCCGCAGCGCGAAGCCCGCCGCCCGCGTGAGCGTGGCCAGCGTCTCAACCGCCGGCCAGGGGCGTTCGGGATTGACGTGGTCCGGTGTGACCGGCGACACCCCACCCCAGTCGTCTATGCCCGCGGCCAGCAACAGCGCGCATTCGTCGACGTCGACCAGGTTCGGCGGTGCCTGGATGCGGACGGACGGCCCGAGAACGAGCCGGGCGACCGCGACCGCGGCCGCAAGTTCCTGTGCACCGACGTCCGGCTCGCCCCGCATCGCCGTGTCGTCCTTGGCCCGGAAGTTCTGGACGATCACCTCCTGGATGCCGCGGTAGCGTCGGGCCACACCCCGGATCGCAAACAGGGTCTCGGCCCGTTCCACGCGAGTCTCGCCGATCCCCAGCAGCAGGCCGGTGGTGAACGGCACAGCCAGGCGACCGGCGTCTTCCAGCACCCGCAGTCGGCGCGCCGGCTCCTTGTCGGGTGAGCCGTAGTGCGGTCCGCCCGGCGTCGACCACAGCCGGGCCGCGGTCGTCTCCAGCATCATGCCCATGGACGGCGCGACCGGCTTGAGCCGAGCCAGCTCCGCCCAGGACAGGACACCCGGGTTCAGGTGCGGCAACAGCCCTGTCTCCTCCAGGACGGCGATGGCCGCGGCCCGCAGGTATCCCAGGGTCGAGTCATAGCCATGGGAATCCAACCAGTCGCGTGCAGCGGGCCAGCGGTCCTCCGGACGATCACCCAGCGTGAACAACGCCTCCGCGCAGCCGGCCGCCGCACCCCGGCGGGCGATGTCGACGACCTCGTCGAGGGTCAGGAAGGGAGCGGGCAACCGCTGCGGGACGGTCGCGAAGGTGCAGTAGTGACACCTGTCCCGACACAACCGGGTCAGCGGGATGAACACCTTGGGCGAGTAAGTGATCGTGTCCGGACGCCCGGCGGAGCGCAGGCCCGCGTCACGGACCCGCGCGGCCGACCGGGACAGGTCAGCGAGATCCTCCCCGCGGGCGGCCATCAGGACGGCCGCCTCCACCGCGTCGAGGACCACGCCGTCACGGGCCCGCCGCAGCGCACGGCGCAGGGCCGCAGCACCGGGCACGAGCGGGTCCGCCATGGTGGCCGCCATGGTGGCCGGCATGGTGGCCGGCACCGGCCGTGCGGACTCACGCGCGCCACCGCCGGCCGAACCGCCGGCCGAACCGCTGTCCGAACCGCCGGCCGAACCGCTGTCCGACTTCCATGATTTCGTCATCTGCTCACCCGAACCCCAATAATCATCTGTCGGTCTCCTGCGGTCTGCGCCGTCGACAGCGTCCGCCGGCCCGCAGGCGCCAGGAGACCCCGGGTCAGCCGGTCATCCCGTCCGACCCGGACACGGTGGGCTGCTTGCGCGGAACCCACCAACGACGCCAAGGGTGTGGTAGGTACGGCACCGGGCGGCGAGTTGGTCGCAACGCTTTGACGCGGCGTCGCGCTGCGTCGGGGACCGGCCCGCCCGCTGGCGCAGCTCGGACCGCCTGGCGGCCTCCACCTGCGGATGGCGCGCGCCAGCCAGCGCCCGGGCCAGGGTTGCGGTGACAGCGTCGAGGCTGTGCCTCATCACGATCGGCGGCTTCAATGCGATCACCGGCTTCATCACGATCGGCGGCTTCTTGATGTTCTCAGGCATGGACCGTCCTTCCGCTGCTTCAGCACCGGGTGCGGGATGTCGGGGCCGCCGACAAACGCCGTGGCGGACGTACGGTCGCCTGGCACCACTCGCTGATCCGGTGCGCTGATCCGGTGCGCCGGTCGGCGCACGCCCTCAGTCTCACCACTCTCTCGAAGGAGAATCAAGAGATAGAAGACAATAAGATCATCCACTACGTTCAGGCACGATCAGTAGACCCGGGCAACCCGCCTTCCCGCGACCCGCGGGGCCCGGGGTCGTTAAGCTGATCAGGTGCCGCGTAACCGCCAGGAAGTTCCGCGCGAGGAGCGGATTGACGCGCTGCTGGCCGTCGCTGAACAGCAGTTCCTCGCCCGGGGCTTCGCCGCCACATCCATCGCCGAAATCGCACGGGCCGCAGGCATCGAACCGGGTTCGGTCTACTGGTACTTCCGGTCGAAGGACCACGCGTTCGCCGCGGTCCTCAACAGGCTCCTCGACGGTGAGGTCGACCGGATCGACACGTTCACCGGCGACCCGGCCGCGAAGTTGCTCGCCGCCCTCGATTCGGTCGAACGCCGACGGTCCCTGCACCCGTGCGTGGCCGAACGAGCGCCACACTCAGCCGCGGTCATGGAGTATCACGAACGACTGCACGCCTGGCTCCACGACCTCGCGCTGGCCACGGTCACAGACCGGGTGGCCGAACCCGACCGGGAAATCGCCGCGGACGCGGTCGTGGCCACCATCGAAGGTGGCCTGGCCAACCCTGCTCCCGCGCGACCGACCAGCAGCCTCGTACGCTACCTGCTGGCGGCGTTCACCACCCGCCAGCCCCACGAGCGGGCGCAAGCGACCGTCTCGTCCTAGGAGGCCGCTGAATAACGGCGTTCGATCCGCGAGCGGGCCGTCCGCGCCCGGCTGGCGAGGCGGAGGAGGCCCGGATAGTGGTGTTCTATCCGGACCGACGACAACGACGCCAGGTGGGATGCGGGGGGACGCGAGCCGGACAGACGTTGTTCAGCGGCCTCCTAAAAGGCCGACCGGGACAGGATGGCGGGACGTGAGGATCAGGTGAAGATCACAGCTCTCGCGGGTGGCATCGGTGGCGCCCGCTTCCTGGTCGGGGTGCAGGCAGCGTTACCGGACGCAGACATCACCGTGATCGGCAACACCGGTGACGACATCACCCTGCACGGCCTGCGGATCTGCCCTGATCTCGACACCGTCATGTACACGCTCGGCGGTGGTATCTCCCCCGAGCGTGGCTGGGGTCGCCACGGCGAGACGTTCACCGTGGCAGCGGAGCTGGCGGCCTACGGGGTGGGTCCCACCTGGTTCGGCCTCGGCGACCGCGATCTTGCCACCCATCTCGTGCGCACCCGGATGCTTGCCGCCGGCTACCCGCTCACCGAGGTCACCGCGGCACTCTGCCAACGGTGGAAGCCCGGCATCCGGCTGCTGCCGATGAGCGACGAACGGGTTGAGACGCACGTCGTCGTGGAGACCGACGAAGGCCGTCGAGCCATCCATTTTCAGGAGTGGTGGCTGCGGATGCGTGCCGCCACACCAGCCCTGGAGATCATTTCGGTGGGCGCCGAAGCCGCGCAACCCGCGCCCGGCGTTCTCGACGCGCTCGCCGACGCCGATGTCGTGCTCCTCCCGCCGTCGAATCCGGTGGTGTCCATCGGGTCGATCCTCGCGGTACCCGGGGTGCGCGCGGCACTGGCGCGGACGCCCGCACCGGTCGTGGGCGTATCCCCGATCATCGGCGGTGCACCCGTGCGCGGCATGGCGGACGCCTGTCTCACCGCGATCGGTGTGGCCACCAGCGCCGGCGCCGTGGCTACCCACTACGGTGCCCGCCGGCGCGCCGCCCCTGGCGACGGGATTCTCGACGGCTGGCTGGTCGACACCGCCGACACCGGCACCGAGGTGCCCGGGGTCACCGTGAAGGCCCGTCCACTGCTGATGACCGACGTCGCGGCAACGGTCGAGATCGTGCGCGCCGCCCTGGAGCTCGCCGGTGTCTGACGCGCTGGAAATCATCGCCGTGGCCGGAATCGGTGAGGTACGCGCCGGTGACGACCTTTCCGCACTCATCGTGACGGCACTGTCCGCCCGCGAGCTCCACCTACGCGACGGCGACATCCTCGTGGTCACCTCGAAGATCGTCTCAAAGGCGGAAGGACGACTCCTCCGCGTCGACGGCGACCGGGAGGCGGCCCGGCTGGCCGCCGTCGAGGCCGAAACCGTCCGCGAGGTGGCGCGGCGGGGGCCGACCCGGATCGTGGAGACCCGGCACGGGTTCGTCATCGCCAGCGCCGGGGTGGACGCATCCAATGTGATCAAGGATGAGATCGCCCTGCTGCCGGTCGACCCGGATGCCAGCGCCCGGGCGCTGGCGGACGGGCTGCACGCGCGCCTGGGCGTGCACGTCGCCGTCATCGTCAGCGACACCACCGGTCGGCCGTGGCGGGCCGGCCTGACCGACCATGCCATCGGCGTCGCGGGCATGGCCGCCCTGCGCAGCCACGTCGGCGATGTCGACCCGTACGGCAACGAACTCGGCATGACCGAGATCGCCGAGGCGGATGAGCTGGCTGCCGCCGCCGACCTGGTCAAAGGGAAGCTGACCGGAGTGCCGGTGGCGCTCGTACGCGGATTCCGCGCGCGCGCCGACGACGGTCGCGGGGTCCGGGCACTGGTACGCCCGGCGGCTGAGGACATGTTCCGGCTCGGCACCGCCGAAGCCCAGCGGGCGGCGGTCAGCGCTCGGCGGACCATCCGCGAGTTCAGCGACCGGCCGGTGAATCCGGCCGCCATCGAGCGTGCGTTCGCGGCGGCCCTGACCGCGCCCGCACCGCACCACACCGCACCGTGGCGGTTCGTGGTCGTGACGCAGGCCCGCGACCAGCTCCTTGACGCGATGGCCACCGCCTGGGCCGCGGACCTGACCGCCGACGGCTTCGACGAGGCGGCGGTCGCCCGGCGGCTCGCCCGCGGGAACGTGCTGCGCCGTGCGCCCGTCCTGGTCATCCCGTGCCTGGTCACCGACGGCGCCCACGCCTACCCGGACAGCCGGCGGGCCGCCGCGGAGGAGCGGATGTTCCTGGTCGCGATGGGTGCCGGCGTCCAGAACATGCTGGTCTGCCTGGCCGCGGACGACCTGGGATCATGCTGGGTTTCGAGTACCTTGTTCTGCCCGGACGTGGTCCGCGCCGTGCTGGGGCTGCCGGCGCAGTGGCAGCCCATGGGTGCCGTCGGCATCGGGCACCCGGCGCAGGCGCCTGCCGATCGCCCGGCGCGCGATGTCGCCGCGTTCGTCGTCAACCGCTAGCGGAGGTGAGTGCGGGTGACTGAACCGTTGATTGACACGGTCTATGAGACGACGGACGACGGACGACGAGGACGAGGACGAGGACGAGGACGACCGCCTGTGTCTGGATGCAGCACTCGCCGAGGGCGGGGACCCGGTGCCGTTCGATGAGGTGCTCGCCGAGCTCGGGTTCACGCGGGAAGACCTGCTGATCTGACTGAGGACTGCCGACGGCAGGATCGTCGCCGTAAGAGCGCCC
>NZ_CAUVXI010000067.1:23172-24705 GCF_963555845.1 Protofrankia sp. Cas8
CATCCACGCCCCTATTGCCGGGCGCTCTAAGCTTGCTGGTCATCTACACGGTGCGAGATGACGTGCTCGTGGTCCTGGTTGTGGAAAGCGGGCCCCGGTGCGACGAGTGGAAGGAAGACGTCAGAAGGCGCCAGTTTTCGGGCGGAAAATGTATGTCAACCATCCACTCGTGCTGGGCCGGCCACCCACCAAGGCGTCACCCTCGACTGCGCCTGCGAGCTGTAGCTGTCGATCCCCGAAATCTGACCACCCCGTCTGCCCAGGTGTCAACCCCGAAGGACTTAGAGCGCCCGGCGGGTTCGGCGGGGACGAGGTGCGCGGGCGACCACCGACCCTCCGTAGGATCCTGCGCCGTGGGAAAAAAGAGTGCGGAACGCAACGCAAGACTCGATACGCTCCGGCGGGAACAACGGCGCCAGGAACGCCGGCGTTCCTTTCTGATCTACGGAACCGGCGGCCTGGTCGCAGTCGCGGTGCTGGCCGGCATCATCGTCTACGCGCTGGTGGCCAACCAGGCGAAGGATGAGTCCCACTCGGTCGGTCACGTCACCGCGGCGAGCGCGGCGGCGACCGCGGCCGGGTGTACCGGAATCGTCAACGACGCCTCCCGCGGCAACACCCACGTCGCGGCCAACCAGACGGTCAACTACGACCTCGCGCCGCCGTCGTCGGGTAACCACGATGCCAGCCCGCTACCGGACGCCTACCGCTTCTACGAGCGCATCCCCAACCTGCGGATCGAGCGCGCCGTCCACAACCTGGAACACGGCTTCATCATCGGTTGGTACGACGCGAAACTCCCTGACGACCAGGTCACCGCGCTGCGTACCGCCGCGGACGCGGCCGGCAACCGGTTCATCGCCGTCCCCTGGGCCCGCAGCGAGTTCGCCGACAACAAGCACTTCGTGCTGACGGCGTGGGACCGCACCCAGCGATGCGCGACCGTGTCGGAGTCGGCCATCAAGGAGTTCGTGAAGACCTACGCCAACCCGAGCCCGGCCGGCGCGGCGTGGGCGTCCCCCACCGCGTCCGAGTCCGGTGCGTCCGGCGGCCCGCTCGACCTGAGCCCGACCATCGCCGGCACCGCGCAGGCCGGCAGCAGTGCACAGGCCGACAACACCCAGGCCGGCAACACCCAGGCCGGCACCGCGCCGAGCGCCGGATCGGATACCGGTGCCGCCACGTCCGCCCCGGCGGGCGCAGCCACCTCCACGCCGTAACCCCGGCGCCGACGCTGATGTCCCGGGGGAACCCAGGCATCAGCGTCGGCTGGGCATCAGCGTCGGCTGGCACAGCGGTCAGGCGCGGTCCGAGCTGAAGCGGATCGCGCCCGCGCCGAGGACCGCCCCGGGAAACACCCGGACACCAGCCCGCAGCTCGTTGTCGGGCTCGATCCGCGCGCCGTCGCCCACGACGACCCCGTCCAGTGACACCCGTGCACCGATGACCGCGCCAGCGCCGACGACCGATCCACGCACCACCGCACCGTCACCGATGACCGCACCGTCGAAGAGCACCGCACCGTCCACCCTG
>NZ_CAUVXI010000068.1:0-24428 GCF_963555845.1 Protofrankia sp. Cas8
TAGCGGCAGCGGTAGTAGGCGGCGTCGCGTACCCAGTGCCCCTGCATCTTGCGGTCGCAGATCCCGCAGTGGAACGCGCCGCGTAGCACGTAGGGCCGTCGGGTGCGGGGGGTCTTCTGGTCGCCGGGTCCTCGGCCGCGTCCGGCGAGCAGCTGCTGGGCATGGGTGAACAGCTCGGGGTCGACGATGGGCGGGTGGACGATGTTGTCCGACCAGATCCATTTGTCGGTGGTGTTCCACCGCAGTTTGGTCGTGTGGCCGAGGGCGACGTCGTCGACGTCGAGGAGGACTTCGTCCTTGCGTTGGCGGTTCCAGACTTGGCGGCCGGTGTAGCGGGGGTTGGTGAGGATCGCGCGGATCGCGCCTTTCGACCAGGCCGCTCCGCTGCGGTGGGGGTTGCGGGCCGGGTCGTGCGCGGAGGGGCACAGGATGCCGTCGCGGGTGAGCCCTTCCGCGATCGCGAACAGGCCGCGTCCGCCGACGAACTCGGTGAAGATTCTCACGATGACCGGGGCGGTCTCGTCACACTGCGCGAGGCCGTGCAGCCGTCGGCCGTCGGCGGCTTTGGAGGGGTTCGGGTGCGGGCCGAGGTCGACCAGTTGGTAGCCGTAGGGTGGCCGGCCGCCGAGGAAGCGGCCTTCCATGGCGGCTTGGGCGGCCATGGCGGCGCGGACCCGGATCTTGATCCGGTTGCGTTCGCCTTTGCTCATGCCGCCGAACACGGACATGATCAGGTCGTGGGCTTCGTTGTTCGGGTCGACTGGGCCGCCGACTTCGGGTACCCACAGCGGCACCCCGTAGTGCACGAACAGCGGGAAGACAAGGCCGAACTGGTTGCCGTAGAACGCCCGCTGCGGTTCGCCGATCACCACCGCGTCGAAGCCTCGGTCGGGATCTTTCAATGCGGTCAGGAGCGCGTTGGCTTGTGGGCGACGCTGCCAGGGTACCGATCGCGACTGCCCGGTGTCGAAGAATTCGGCGACGATTTCACCGCCTGTCGGTTCGATGAGGGTCCGGGCACGGGTGATCTGCCAGCCGCGTGAGGACTCCGGGTCTTGCTGGTCCTCGGTCGACACCCGACCCGAGAAGGCGAAAGGCACCATCAGGCTGCTTTCCTTTCTCTCTCACCCGCTGCCTTGGCATCGCCGTCGGGTGCACCGGGCTCCACGGCGGCTAGGCGCCGAGCGTGAACAGTTTGCATCAGGCGGAGAAGCGCAATGGCAATCAGAGGGGTGATAGCCGGTGGCTCGTCTGGTACGCCGATTCTCGGCTGGTCGCCGGGTTCCGCGGCGCCTTTGGTCATCATGCCGCGAACCTCTGCGGGCTGGTGCGGAAGCTGAGACCGACGCGGGCGCAGGGTTTCGCCGTATCCGCGTCGAGCAGGTCTGGGCCGTCCAGCAGGAGACGGCGCAACTGGCTTCGGTCCATGCCTGTCCGCGGACTCTCGGCGCCCGACACCGTTCCCAGCCGACCGATGAAGTCGTCGACGATGCCGGGTCGGTCCAGACCGAGCCACCATTGACGGAACGTCGCGGCGGCGCAGCACGCCAGGAACAGCAAGGTCAGTTCCGGACCGATCTCGGCGGCCATCTCCGTCCAGCGTCGGCACGCTCCCCGAACCCGGTGGCGGTACAGGTTGAGCTGCCGGCGGTGGGGCGCGACCGCGGCCATCTGCCTGCCGTCAGGAAGGCGGCGGTCCGAGTCCGACAGGGCGTCGCCGGTAGCGGCGAACACCAAACCCGGACGGTGCGCGGATCCTGCGTCCTCGGGGCCGGGATGACGATCGAGAGGACGAGATCCCATGAGGCTGCGGGCGAGTCGGGTAGTGGCCGCGTCCGCACGTAGCATCTCGCCATTACTCGTGCGGCTCGGCGAACGGCGCTGCCAGGCGTCGACCGGCCCGTTCCGCCACGCAATGCTGGTGATCTTCACTGCCGCAAGATCGAGACCTGTGTCCGGATCGGCAGCGTCGACTCCCAGGAGGGCAGCGGCCTGACGCATAAGTCCCGGGTCGAATGTGCGGAGGACGTCCAACGCCGTCTGCGCTGGACTGTCCGTCCCGTCCCCGCTGCCGGCGCTCACGCCGTGCGGCCCGGGGTTTGGGCACCAGCCGGTCCTCCTGCGTTTCGATGGAGGAGGACCGGTGTTCGTCGTCGTCGGTCGAGCGCGGCATCGTTCGATTCCTTCCGCAATGACGTCGCGGCCTGGAACGGAGAGTGGGGCGGCTTACCCCGTTGCCGGCGGTGGCGCCGGATTCCCGTCAGGCCGTCGATTAACCGGGCCGGTGTGAAGGCGTGTGGTGTGCTTTCGGTGATGCGAAGTATGTCAGACCGTGCGGGATGAGAAGCGAGGGAGGAGCGGATGCGGGCTTGCCGGGCGGACGCGGGGTGCTCCCCTTCGCCGGGACCGCGCCATTGATAGATAGCCACCGGTGCGGTCTCGGCGACGGTCGCGGCTTCCGGGGTTCCGTTCGCGACCCGTCGCCGTGGACATGGGCGCGGCATGTCAGATTCTTTCGTGTGATGGGTGGCGGGCCGCACGAAGGATGAGCGTTCGTCAAGCCGCCTTTTTCGGCTCCGCGCTGTGGTCATCGGGACGGTTTCGATCCGTTCCGCTTCCACCTGCGGTGCGACGTTCTGGCGTTCGGCGGAAAGCGAGGATGCGTCGGCGGCGTCACCGGCATTTTCCGGGCTACCGTTGTCCCGGTCGTCCGGCGAGTGGGCCGTCATGGCGCAACCTCCCACCCGGTGTACGTGGTGTCGACGCCCGGTTCGAGGCCGATTTCGGGCCGGGCCGAGTAAGGGGCGAGGGGAATCATGCGATCAGCCCCCCGCTGTCGCTGCCTTCGTCGTGTCCGGCGGCGTCGGGGAACTCCCAGGGCGGCAGCGCCGGGGTGATCACGCCGGTGCCGGGTGGGGCCAGCAGTTGGGCGCGGAAGAACATCCGCCCGTCGATGATCGGTTCGTGGGCGTACGAGCAGATCACCCATGTGTCGGGGGGCATGGGCCGTCCGCCCGCGGTGCGTCCCCAGACGGTCGTGCCGGTGTACACAGGGTTCGCCAGGATGCGGCCGACCAGATGGGCACTCCACGGCCGCCGATCACCGGTGGTCGGATCGGTGGGGGCGGGATACCAGCCGGGTTCGTCGGCGAGCCGGCGGGCGATCGCCGCAGGCGCCAGCTGTCCGGTCACCCGCAGCTGGAAGATCGCCACAATGGTGCCGGCGGTCGTCGGATCGACGGCGAGGCAGGTGCGGCGGCGGATGGTGCCGTCCTCGTCGACGACGGGGAGGTGCAGCGGGCGGTAGCCGTACGGTGCGGGGCCGAGGTGGTAGCCGGCGCGGACCAGATCGATCTGCGCCTGCCGGGCCCGCTCGGTGGTCTGGGCGTGGTAGTCGGCCAGTATCCGGGCCTGGCGCTCGGTGCGGCGACGGGCGAACGGATGCGTCCAGCGCCGAGCTGTCGACGATGTGCCACCGGGCATGTGACGATCGGGCGGGGTGGGGTGCGGGTCGGACACGAGGGCTCCAGCCAGGATGGGCGGGTCGGATGCCCGCCGGGCGGACAGGGTCGTGGGGCTGCCGAGGGTGGGGATCTACGCGGCGTGGTAGGTCCGCCACGTCGGCCGGTGGCCGCCCGCGGCCGGGCGCAGTGCCGTAATCGCGGACGGCGTCGGCCCGGTCAGCCGCAGGCCCAGGCTGGCCGCTTCGACCCGCCGGAAAACGATCACGTCGAGATGGGTGGGGTGGGCGCGCGACCGACCGGTGGTCGGGGTCCGCGCGGCGTCGAGGGTGACCGCGAGGACGCCGTTGCGCACGGGGCTGGTGAGCGCGGCGGCGCGTTCGACCGGCAGGAGGCCCACACGGCGACCGACGGTGAGGACCTGGCTGGCCAGGTCGGACGGTGGGATACCGCCGACCCCGGGAGGCGTGACGATGACCAGCCGTCCCTCGACGCGGGCCAGGTTCCGATAGGCGGCCAGCAGGGCGTGCAGCCAGTCCGGCGGCGGGCGGCGGCGGGTCAGGCCCAGCTCGCCCGCTGGGATGTCGCCGAATCCGGCCGCGGACCGTCGGTGAATCATGGTCAGGACCAGGTCCGCCAGCGGCCAGGCAATCCAGGACCGCCCATGCGGTAGCTGGTCGAGGACCATGCCGTCGCCGGGCGCGCCACGGCTCTTGGACGCGGTGACGGTGGCGCGCGCGAGCTCCCACCGGGACGGGTCGGTGGTGCTCCCGATCGCGTGCCGGCCCGTCCGGACCGCCTCGGCCAGCACCACGCCGCCCGCGCAGTCGGGGTCGACGACGATCGCGCCGGGGTGGGTGTAGGCGGCGATGGCGTGTGCCGCGACCGCCGACGGCATCCCGCCGCCGGTGGTTCCGGCGGGGAGCTGGCCGGCGACGGTGTCCTGTCCGGTGGGCCACACCGACAGCCATCGGCCGCCCGAGATCGGTTCCGGCGGGGAGATCATCGGCGCTCCCCATCGGGCCTCGGTGGGGCGCCGGCGACGGTGATGAACAGCAGCAAATCGGAATGCACACGCTCGGCGACCATCCGCGCGGGGAGTGGGTCGGGGGGAGGGGCAGGCCCGTCGAGGGGAATCTCCAGCAGGATGATCCGGTCCACGAGTGCGAGCCCGGCGTGGCTGGCGGCGTCGCTGAGCTCACCGGTCGGATCTATCAACCACCCCCCACGGCTGTCACTGTTGGTGATGACGGCGAGGGTGCCGGTCGGGGTGAGGAGAGCGGCGAGCCCATCCATGTCGACCCCGCCGGCCCCGGATGGCGTGACCGCGATGATGACCAGCGCGAAACGGCCGGCGTCACCGGCCCGCGTCCGGTCCGGTCCGGAATCGCCGACTGCCGTCCAGTCCGATCCAGGATCACCAGCCGGCGTCCAGTCCGGTCCGGGATCGCCGTCAGCTGGATCCAGCATCGGTCCGGGTCCGGGTCCGGGTCCGGGTCCGGACTCCGACCCACGGCGGGATCGCCCGCCGTCCACTGCGACGGCCGGCGCGGGCCGGGAACGGACCGCACGCCCGAGCCGGGCCACGCTCCAGACGGCCTCGCTCAGCAGGTCCCCGGCGCTGTCCAGCCCGTACGCGGCCACGCCGTCCCGGCCCGGAACGGACAGCAGCAGAACAGGGTCACCGGGCCGGGTGTAGCCGGTGACAAGCTGCTCCACCGCGGCCAGAAGCCAGCGGGCGTACGTCTGCTCGGCGGGACCGGCGGGGTGGGGCGGCGGGCACGGCCACACGGTCGTTGGCCACCGCGGGAACGCGCTGATGTAGCCGTCCGACTGATAAGAGGGTTCGGTCACAGCAGGTCTCTCCCTGTGTTCGCGACGTCAATCGCTGCTATAAGAAGAGACCGGTTCAGGATGGCCGTTTTACCGGCGGACCCCAAAATTTTTCAAGATTTTTCGTGGTGGCAGCTGCCAGCACAATAGTGGCATCGGTCTAGTAGGAAAGAGGCATCCCGTGCTGGCATTCCGGTGGCGGAGACACGGAGGAATCCCCGGAAATTTTTCCGTGATTTTTCTTGCCGGTGCCACCGAGGCGGGGCCGCGTCGTGGTGGCACCGGGGTGTGGGCCGCTGGGTGAGGTGCCACCGTGTTCCCAGCATCGCAGGTCACCGGGTCGGTGGCAGCGGGGGATGCCGTGGTGGCACGACGACCCGCGCTGATCGTTTCTGGTGTGCCAGCGTCGCGCCAGCGCGCTGTGGCGTCCTGCCACCGTGATCGATCCGGGTTGGTGGGCAGATCATTCTGGCTTTTTGCTGGCATCTGTATGGCGTCCTTGGACGTGTCCGCATCCCGCGACACCGCAAAGGACACCCACCATGCCCGACAAACCCCGCTCCTTTTCTTCCCCTACGGCCGTCCCGGAGACGGGAATGTGGCCGTTGGACATCGTGCGGAACTGCTTCGCGCTTCTCGTCGCCGGCCCGGCACCCCTCGCCGTGAACGGCGCGGTGCTGCCGGGCCTACCCGACCGGATGCTGCCGCTAGACGAGCTACGCGACCGGCTGATGGCCGTGCGCTGCCTGCCGGCCACCCGTGACGCCGCCTGGGCCCAGGTGATCCGCCGGTCCCGCGCGCAGGGCGGGGCGTGGACGGTGGGCTGCGCCGGCATGGCCCTGCCGGCACTGGCCGCCGTCGCGGCCCGGCTGTCGGCACACAGCCCCACCGACCCCGCCGACGTGCACGCCGAGGTCCTGACCGGATTCCTCGCCGCGCTGGCCACCGCCCGCCTGGACCTACCACGGATCATCGTCCGGCTGCGGTGGGCCGCCTACCGGTCCGGACTCGCGATCCTGACGCAGTCCCTGGACGCGCCGCATCCGGACCCGGACCTGTTCGCCGCCCGCACCGCGGACACGGTCGCCTCGGCGAGTCCGGACCAGGTCCTGGCCGACGCGGTCACCGCACGGGTCCTGAGCCCGACCGAAGCCGACCTGATCGCCGCCACACGGCTCGACGCGGTCCCGGTCCGCTCCTGGGCCGCCCGCCATGCCATCCCGCCACGCGCCGCCTACACCCTGCGCACCCACGCCGAGGACCGGCTCCTCGCCTACCTCACCGGTGCCACACAGGCCGCCGGACGGCGCCCGCCGACGGCCGGATCCCCCACCGCCAGCATTCCCCCACCCCCGAGCCGATCACGTTCGGTGACCACCGCGGCTGCGGGGCGGCCGGCGCGGCGCGGCTCGTTCCCGGCGCTCGTGGCCGTGACGGCATGCGGCTGACGCCACGGCGACCCACCCGCGCCGACATCGGCGCGTCCACCGGGCCGACGCCGGTCCGGCCCACGGCGCGCCGCCCTGTCCGCCGCCGGGCCGTGTTCGTCACGGCGGCCGTGGGCGTCTTCGTGCTCGCCGGCGGCTCGGCGGCGCTGGCCGCGCCCGCCCACGAGGTGGTCGCGCTCGCACCGGACGTGAACGCCGTTCTCGACAACATCCGCAACTGGATCATGGGGATTCTCGCCGGTCTGGGCACCGTCTTCCTCACCGTCGGGGGCCTGCGTTACCTCATGTCCGGGGGTGATCCAGGCGAGGTCGGCAAGGCCAAGGACGCGTTCAAGAATGCCGGCTGGGGCTACGGGCTGGCCGCGCTCGCTCCCATCGCCGTCGATGCCCTCAAGACCATCGTGGGGAATTAGCGATCATGAATGTCGCCGTCCCGCGACGCCGCCGGCACCGCTGCGCAAACCGGAACCCCCATCTCCGCCGCGGGCCCACACAGACCCGCCGTCGGGAGCGTCTCCGTCGCGGTCGGCTGTGGCGGCTCGTCGGGACGGCGGCGTTCGTCGTCCTGCTGCTCCTCGGGTGCCCGGCGCTCGCCTCCGCTACACCTGTACCCGCCCCGGCCCCGTCGGCGCCGGCGACTACGACCGGACCCACGCCGAACCCGCAACCCGGTCCGCCCCCGGTACCCCCCGGAAGGGGCACCACACCGTCCACGCCGACGTTTCCCGGCAGCGCACCACCCGGTATGGACGGATCAGACACGTCCGCGCCTCCCGATGGCCCACCGACAGGTACCGGCGGATCGGGCACCGGTGGATCAGGTACCGGCGACGGAGGCTCCGCCGACCCCTGTGCGACCGGTGCACGGGACTGCATTCCCCGTCCGGCCACCCCGTCGCCACCGAACGCCCCGACCACCCCGGCCGCCCCAACTGTCCCGGGCACCGGCGGCGGGGGTGGCGGCGGGCCGATCGGGTGGATCACCCGGGGCATCACCGACGCGATCAACAGTTTCTTCCGTGGTCTGGTGACCGCCGCGCTCAACCCGCTGTTGGATCTCCTGGGCCGGACGCTGCTCACAACCCCGAAACCCTCCGATATCCCCGCTATCGGCCAGTTGTGGTCGACCTCGTGGGAGATCACCGTCGCCGCCTACAGCCTCCTCATCATGATCGGTGGCGTCACGGTCATGGCCTTCGGGTCGGTGCAGACCCGCACGTCCCTCAAGGACATCGCGCCCCGTATTCCCCTCGGTTTCCTGGCCGCCGGTCTCTCCCAGCTGCTGGCCGGCAAAGCGATCGAGCTGGTGAATCCGCTGCCCGCCGCGATCCTCGGGCAGGGCGTGGACCCCGACGCCGCATCCCACCAGCTTCGCGACGTCATCCTCGCCGCGGTCATCCCAACTCCGGGCGGCTACGACAAGGACCTGTATCTGATCGTCCTCGGGCTGTTCCTCGCCGGCTCCCTGGTCGCGCTGCTGTGCACCTACATCGCCCGCGTCACGATCCTCGTCGCGTTGGTGGGCGCCGCCCCGCTGCTGCTGGCCGGACACGCGCTGCCGCAGACCGACGGGGTGGCGCGGTGGTGGTGGCGGGCGTTCGGCGCGCTGCTCGCCATTCAGATTGCCCAGTCGTTCGTGCTGATCGCGGCCTTTCGGGTGTTCTTCACCCCCGGCGGATTCACCCTGCTCGGTCCGACTCCCAACGGCTTGGTCAACCTGCTGGCCTCGATCACACTGATCTACCTACTCTTCAAGATTCCGTTTTGGCTGTTGCAGTCCGCCCGGATCGGTAACGGTCGCGGCATGCTGGGCCGGGTCGTGCGGGCCTATGTCATGGGCCATGCGTTCGGTGTCCTCGGCGGCGGCCGGTTCGGGCGTGGCGTGGGACGCGCCGGCGGGCGGGGCGGTCGCGCCACCGGCGGCGGCTGGGGCGGCGGCCGTGGCGGCGGTGGTCGTGGCGGTCGTGGTGGACGACCGGGCGGCGGCGGACCGGCCGATCCCTACGACCACGTCGAGGCCGACCCGAACGGGCAGCTCCTGCTCCCACTGACCCGCGTGCCACGGGTCCGCCGGCCCGGCCCGGCCCGAGGGGTACCCCGCCCGCCCCGGCCGGCCGGCGGCGCACCGCGCCGGCCGGGCCATCGCCAGCTCGCCCTGCCGTTCGACCAGGCCGTCGGCCCCGGCGGCCGGTACCTGCCCGCCGAGGGCGGCACCTGGATCGACCGGGACGGCCAGTACCTGCTGCCGTTCGAAGTCGACCACATCCGTCCGCGGGCCGGCACGCGGACCAGCCGCGGCTCTTCTACCAGCGGCGGCGGCGTCCGGCCGGCAGCCGCCCGCCCGGCCGGACCGCGGGGACGGCAGCTGGCGCTGCCGTTCGACCCCTACCAGGGCATCCGTCCGGACCGGACCGGTCAGTACGCCCTCCCGCTGGAAGGACTCCACCGCAGGTCCCACCCGTCCCGGCCGGCCGTGCCCGCACCCCCGCCGGTGTCCCGTCCCACCGCGTCGCCGCGGCCGGCGGCGACGCGCTACCAGCAGCTCCTGCTGCCGGGGATGCCACGCCGGTCGCACCCCCACCCCTCCCAACCCGGACAGTGAGGACAACGCCATGACCCATCCGGTACGCATTCCCGCCGACGTCGACCGCGAAGACCGTCTGATCGCCAACCTGACCGCTCGCCAGCTCCTGATCCTCGCCCTGACCGGGCTCGCGCTCTACGCCGCCTGGAGCGCGACCCGGGTGCTGGTGCCGCTGCCGGTGTTCGCGGTGGCCGCGGTCCCGATCGCGGTCACCGCGGCCGTGCTCGCGCTCGGTCAACGCGACGGGCTGGCCCTGGACCGGCTGCTGGTGGCCGCGCTCCGCCAGCGCACCAGCCCGCGGCATCGGATCAGCGCACCGGAAGGGATCATGCCACCGCCGGCATGGCTGGCCGCCCGCGCCACCGGCCAGGCACCCGACCGCGAACCGGACGGGGCGGTGGCGCCGCTGCGCCTACCCGCCCGCACCATCACCCCGCACGCCGGTGTCGGGGTGATCGACCTCGGCGGCGACGGCCTCGCGGTCATCGCGGTCGCCAGCACGGTGAACTTCGCGTTGCGCACGCCGGGCGAGCAGGACGCGCTGGTCGCCGTGTTCGCCCGCTACCTGCACAGCCTGACCGCACCGGTGCAGATCCTCATCCGGGCGATGCCGGCGGACCTCTCCGGGCAGATCCACGACCTCCAGGCCCATGCCGGCCAGCTACCCCACCCAGCGCTGGAGGCTGCGGCCCGGGAACACGCCGCCTACCTCGCCCAGCTCGCCACCGACCTGGAGCTGCTGGCCCGCCAGGTGCTGCTGATCCTGCGGGAACCGCTGGTCGCCGCCGGACCCACCGACGGGCTCGGCGGCGCCTCCCCGCTCGCCGCGCTGTCCAGCCGCCGGGCCGCGGTCCGGGACGCCCGCCGCGTCGGGGACGCCACCCGGCGCGCCGCGCACACCCGGCTCGCCCGCCGACTCGCCGAAGCCACCGACCTGCTCGCCCCCGCCGGGATCGTGGTCACCCCGCTCGACGCCGGGACGGCGACCAGCGTGCTCGCCGCCGCCTGCAACCCGGCCGGCCTGCTCCCACCCTCCGCGCTGGCCGCCCCCGACGAGGTCATCACCGCCGACGTCGACTACGGCGCCTCCGAGGCCGACACGGGCTGGGACGGCCAGACCGACGACACCGGCCGGTGGGAGACGCCGGCCGAGCCCGGCCACCGCCGACGCACCCCCACCCCGCGGGATCTGACCGACGACGGTGCCGACGGCTGGGACGACGAGCTGTAGCGAGAAGGGAAATCCGCTCATGCGACGCACGCGACGCGCCACCACACCACCCTCGACCCGGCGGTCCGCGACCGACCCGGTCGACACCGCGGCGGCGGCGTTCGTCCCCGACGCACTGACCATCGCCGCGCGGCATCTCGATGTCGGCGGCGACTACGTCGCCACCATGGCCATCACCGGCTACCCCCGCGAGGTCCACGCCGGCTGGCTCCAACCGCTGCTGACCTACCCGGGCCGGGTCGACGTCGCCGTCCACGCCGAACCGATCGACCCGGTCACCGCCGCGAACCGGCTGAAAAAACAGCTCGCGAAACTCGAATCCGGCCGCCGCGTCGGCGACGACAAGGGCCGACTCCTCGACCCCCACGTCGAGGCCGCCACCGAGGACGCCTACGACCTGTCCGCGCGGGTTGCCCGCGGCGAAGGCAAGCTCTACCGCCTTGGCCTGTACCTGACGGTGCACGCCGCCAGCCAAGACGCACTCGCCGACGAGGTCGCCGCGGTCCGCGCCCTGACCGCCAGCCTCCTACTCGACGCCAAACCCACCACCTACCGCGCCCTCCAAGGCTGGGTCACCACCCTGCCCATGGGGTTGGATCTCGTACGGATGCGTCGCACGTTCGACACCGCCGCGCTGTCCGCCGCGTTCCCGTTCACCTCACCGGACCTACCCCCCACCGACCCGACCTCGGTCGCCCCCTCCGGGGTGCTCTACGGACTCAACATCGGCTCCCAGGGGCTGGTGCACTGGGACCGGTTCGGCACCGTCGACAACCACAACTCGGTGATCCTCGGCCGCTCCGGCGCCGGAAAGTCCTACCTGGTCAAACTGGAACTGCTGCGCAGCCTGTACCGGGGCATCGAGATCCACGTCGTGGACCCCGAGGACGAATACGCCCGCCTCGCCGCCGCGGTCGGCGCCCGCTACGTGCACCTCGGCGCCGACGGCGTCCGGATCAACCCGTTCGACCTGCCGATCCAGACCGGACCCGACGGCCGGCGGACCGCGCCCCGCGACGCCCTCGTCCGCCGCTCCCTGTTCCTGCACACCGTGATCGCCGTGCTGGTCGGGTCGCTCACGGCCGCCGAACGCGCCGCCCTCGACAGCGGGCTCACCGCCACCTACCGCGGTGCCGGTATCAGCTCGGACCCGGGCAGCTGGACCCGGCCGGCACCGCACCTGGCCGATCTCGCCGCCACCCTCGCCGGCTCCACCGATCCGGCCGGCCGCGATCTGGCCGCCCGGTTGCACCCGTATGTGGCCGGGGCGTTCTCCGGCCTGTTCGCCGGCCCGTCCAGCGGAAAGACCGACGGCCATCTCGTCGTCTACTCGCTGCGTGACCTCGCCGAGGAACTCAAACCGATCGGCACCTTGCTGGTCCTGGACGCGGTGTGGAGAACGGTGTCCAACCCCGCCGACCGCCGGCCCCGTCTCGTCGTCGTGGACGAAGCCTGGCTGCTGATGAAACAACCCGCCGGCGCCGACTTCCTGTTCCGGATGGCGAAATCATCCCGGAAATACTGGGCCGGCCTCACCGTCGCGACCCAGGACACCGCCGACGTCCTGGGAACCGACCTGGGAAAGGCGATCGTCACCAACGCCGCCACCCAACTGCTGCTACGCCAAGCACCCCAGGCGATCGACGAAATCACCCAGGTCTTCGACCTCTCCCAGGGCGAACGGCAATTCCTGCTGTCCGCGGACCGGGGCCAAGGCCTACTCGTGGCCGGAACCCAACGGGTCGCCTTCCAGGCGATCGCCTCACCGGTGGAACACCGCCTGGTGACCACGAACCCGGCGGAACTCGCCGCGCAACTGCAGGACGGCGTGGACGACGACAGCGCCTTCTTTGACCTCGCCGCGTCGGATGATTCCGGCACGCGTGAGGACCCGGACGGCCACGTCTATCTCGATGTCGTCTGACGTCCTGCCTGTCCCTGATCGTATTCCGCCCGCCCGTTTTCATGGGAAGGCATGCGCATGCGCGTTGTCCTGTCGTCGCTGCCGGCAACGTCCACGCCGCCAGCGTCGCCGGTCGGTACCTATCTGCGGGACCCCGGGGCGGTGGTGCACCTGGTTGTCCACCACCTGCAGGGATGGGCGCTGACGTGGGGGCCGGTCGCCGGCTCCCTGCTGGTGGTCGCCGCCGTCAGCGTGCTGACGGTCCGCCGGCGGCTGCAACACCGCTACCAGCAGCGTCTGCAGTCCGGTGCCCGGCTCGTGACCGTGCTCGCCCCACCCACGGTGGACCCGGCCGGCGCAACCGTCCTGTGGTCGAACCTGGTCGGCCTGCTCCGCCCGACCTGGCGCCGCCGGCTGGTCGGCCAGCCGCATCTGGCCTGGGAATACCTGTTCGACGCTGACGGGGTCCGCATCCAGATCTGGGTACCCGGGGTGGTGCCCGAAGGGTTTGTCGAACGCGCGGTGGAGGCCGCCTGGCCCGGCGCGCACACCCGCACCACCCCCGCCCGAACCCCGCTACCCACCCTCGCCCGTCCCGGCCGGCGGCTGCTCGCCGCCGGCGGCGGCGAACTACGCCTGGCCCGGCCGGAGGCGCTCCCGATCCGGGTCGACCACGACGCCGACCCGATCCGCGCCCTGCTCGGCGCCCCCGGCGGGCTGGCCCGCACCCAGCGGGCCGCGGTGCAGATCCTGGCCCGCCCGGTCACCGGCCGCCGCGTCGCCAGAGCCCGCCGTGCCGCCCGACGGCTGCGGGCCGGCGGCTCCCCGCACCCGGCCGGGGCGCTGCTCGACCTGCTGACCCCCCGCACCGGCCGGTCCCGTCCCAGCCGCTCCACCACCCCGAAACCCGACCAGCAGACGTCGCTCGCCCACGCCGCGGAGGACCGGGTCATCGTCACCAAACAGCGCGGCGCACAGTTCGAGGTCCGGGTCCGCTACGCCGTCGCGGCGATCCTGCCCGACGACACCGACCCGGACACCACAGAGCGGGTCGGCGGCCAGCTCCGCGGCCGGGCGCACGCGATCGCCAGCGCGTTCGCGGCGTACGGCGAGCACAACTACTACCGCCGCGCCCGGCTGCGCCGGCCGCTGCCCGTCCTGGCCGCCCGCCGGTTCGGCCGCGGCGATCTGCTCTCGATCGCCGAACTCGGCGCCGTCGCCCACCTGCCGGTCGACGAGGCCGTCCCGGGCCTGCAACGCGCCGGCGCGAAGGCCGTCGCCCCACCGCCTGGCGTCGCCGGCCGCGGCCCGGACGTCAAACCCCTCGGCCTGTCCGACTCCGGTCATCCCCGCCCGATCGGCCTGCGGGTACCCGACGCCCGCCATCATGTGCACATCCTCGGCGCCACCGGCGCCGGCAAATCCGAGCTGATGGCCCGGATGACCTTAGATGACGTTGAGGCCGGCCGGGCCGTCGTCAACGTCGATCCCAAAGGCGACCAGGTCGTCGACATCCTGTCCCGGCTCCCGCTCGACGCCGTCGACCGGCTGGTGCTGTTCGACGCCGAATCGGCCGGCCGGCCACCGTGTCTGAACCCGCTGGACCAGCCCGACCGAGGCCGCGCCGTCGACAACCTGGTCAGCATCTTCTCCCGGGTCTACGCCGACTCCTGGGGGCCCCGCACCGAAGACATCTTCCGCGCCGGCCTGCTGACCCTCGCCGCGCAGCCCGGCGCCCCGGTCCTCACCGACCTGCCGAAACTCCTCAGCTCGGTGGCGTTTCGCCACCGCGCCCTCGACGCCATCGACGACGACATCCTGCAAGGCTTCTGGACCTGGTATGAGAACCTCTCCGAAGGCGCGCGGGCGAACGCCGTCGCCCCGCTGATGAACAAACTGCGGGGTTTTCTCCTCCGGCCATTCGTGCGGGCCGCGATCGCCGCCGGACCGTCCACCATCGACATGGACGCGGTCCTCAACGACGGCGGGGTGTGCCTGGTCCGCATCGCCCAGGACGCCCTCGGCGTCGAAACCGCCGCGCTGATGGGCTCGATCGTCGTGTCCGCTGTCTGGCAGGCCGCCACCCGGCGCGCCCGTATCGCCCAGGGCAAACGCCCCGACGCGAGTTTGTATCTGGACGAGGCGCACAATTTTCTGACCCTGCCGTACGCGTTGGAGGACATGCTCGCCGCCGCCCGCGGCTACCGGCTGGGAATCATCTTGGCCCATCAGAACCTGACCCAGCTGCCCCGGCATCTGGAAGAAAGCATCGGCGCCAACGCCCGCAACAAAGTGTATTTCACCATGAGCCCCGCCGACGCGAAACGGCTCGCCCGCCACACCGAACCACGCCTGTCCGAACACGACCTGTCCCACCTCGGCGCCTTCCACGTAGCAGCCCGGGTCGTCATCGCCGGCGAGGAAGCCCCGGCGTTCACCGCCGTCACGGAGAAGCTCCCCGCCCCGATTCCCGGCCGGGCCCGCCAGATCCGCCAGGCCGTCCGCCGCCGCACAACACTGCCGGCCGCGACCCCCCCGCCGGCCCCAGCCCCGACAGCGAGCCGCCCACCCGACCCGCGGCGGGCGGCCTGACCAAACCCGCCGCCGCCGCACATCCCGCGCTCGTACCTGTGCCCGGCCGACTCCAGGGAGCAAACGGTGATCACTAATCCGCCGCCGCAACGTGCCCTGCGCGCACCGTTGCGGCCCGCCGCCCGGGTCGTCGCCGATCCCGACCACCAGCTCTTCCTCGCCCGCCGGCTCTCCGCCCGCGATCGGTGGATCGCCCGCCTCCTGTACGAACACCGGGTCCTGACCACCCACCAGCTCGTCGAGCTGGCCTGGCCGACCCGGCGCGCCGCGAACCAGCGGTTGCTGGAGCTCTACCGCTGGCGGGTCCTCGACCGCTTCCAGCCCCTGCTGCCCCTCGGGACCGGGCGGGCACCCGCGCACTACGTCCTCGACGTCGCCGGCGCCACCGTCCTTGCCGCCGAGGACGGCATCGACCCGCGCGAGACCGGCTACCGCCACGAACGAGCCATCGCGATCGCCCACTCCCTGCGCCTGGCCCACACCGTCGCCGTCAACGGCCTCTTCACCAGCCTCGTCGCCCACGCCCGCGGGCCCCACCCCGCCGGCACGCTCACCGCCTGGTGGTCAGAAACCCGCTGCCTGCGCGCCTTCGGGGACATCGCCCGCCCCGACGCCTACGGCCGCTGGCGCCCGCACGACACAGATGGCGAGATCGAATGGTTCCTCGAACTCGACTACGGCACCGAACCCCTCACCCGCCTCGCCCTGAAGATCGGCGACTACCATCGGCTCGCCGCCGCCACCGGCATCACCACCCCGGTCCTGATCTGGTTCCCGTCCGCGCAACGGGAGGCCAGCGCGCGGGGCGCCCTCACCGCCGCCCTGGACGGGCTCGACCAGCCCGCCACGGTACCGGTCGCCACCACCGCCGCCACCCTCACCCCGGCCGACCCCCTCGACCCCACCCGCACCCGCTGGCTCCCGCTGCCACCGGCCCGCGCGGGCCGGCTCGCCGTCGGCGAGCTGCCCCGCGCCTGGCCCCACCTCCCACGGCCGGCCGCCAGCCCGGCCCGACCGGCCGGTACGACACCGCCCGGCAGAGGCCTGCGTCCCCCCGCGCCCATGCCGCCCACCCCCCACGAGGAGTGAACGGCCACGGCCAAAAGCGCAGCGGCGGCCATCGCCGCCCTCGCCTTGATCATCGCGCTGATCGCCGCCGCCGCCGGTGCCGTCCTGCACCGCCTGCTGGTCCCCGGCTCGCTCCTCGGCGGCGGCGGCGGCCAGCCCAGCCAGACCGCGCTGACCGACATCCCGTCCGACTACCTGACCCTGTACGTCGAGGCCGCCGCCACCTGCCCCGGATTGAACTGGAGCACACTGGCCGCGATCGGCAAAATCGAAACCGACCACGGTCGCAGCACTCTCCCAGGGGTATATAATGGGGCAAACTATGCAGGCGCCGCAGGGCCGATGCAGTTCCTGCCCACGACTTTTGAGCTTGTTGTCGCCCGGCATCCGCTGCCCGCCGGCGGGGCCACACCACCCTCGCCATATAACCCGCACGACGCGGTCTTCGCCGCCGCGGCGTACCTCTGCGACTCCGGCGCCGCCACCAACCTCCACGACGCCGCATACGCCTATAACCATGCGGAATGGTATGTATCGGAGGTTCTCACCCAAGCAGCACAATACACATCCGGCATCGGTATCGGCGCGGACGTCACACCCGGCAACGCCGCTCTCGCCGCGGTCAACTACGCCCAAGGCCAGCTCGGCATCCCGTATCTCTGGGGAGGAGACAGCCCCCAGGAAGGCGGATTCGACTGTTCCGGCCTGACCCGGGCCGCATACCAGGCCGCCGGAATAGATTTGCCACGCACCGCCCAAACCCAATACGACGCCGGCCCCACCGTCGTCCCGCCAGGCCAACCCCTGATCGTCGGCGATCTTCTCTACTACGGCACCGCAACCAACATCCACCACGTCGCGATCTACATCGGCGGCGGCCAGATGATCACCGCTCCCGGCGACGGTCAAGTCATCAAGATCGCACCCTATCGCTGGACAGGTGACGACTTCTTCGGAGCGACACGTCCAGGAAACTGAGATTTATGTAGGTTCTCATCGGACACGACCATTTCTCGCAGATGATGTCCCCGATCTGTCCCGTGGGACAGATTGGTGAGAAGGCTGTCCGCTCTCAGCTGTCTGTTCCACCTGATCACGGCGCTTTCCTATCAGTCCTCGACGGACCTGCCGGTTCTCAGCCGGTCTGGCGCGCGAGTGGTCCATATGCCTTGTATGTCGTGCTTGCTATGGTTCGGCGTCTCAGGCGAGCTGGCACCTTTTCGCTGGATCGCGGTTCCGGTAGGCCGGGCGGGACTCACTCCAGCCGTGGAAGTTAGTTGCTTCTGCCCGCTGTCCATAGCCGTGCGGTCTCGTCGAAGGAGGCGGTGGCGAGCAGCTTGCTGTCTGGCGCGAACGCCCCCCAGCTGACGAAGCTGGTGTGGCCGGTGAGGGTGGCACGCGCGATCCCGGTCGCAACGTCCCACAGCCGCGCGGTCCCGTCATGGGAGGTGGTGGCGAACACGGACCCGTCTGGGGAAAACGCTCCCCAGGACACGGTGCGGGTGTGGCCGGTCAGGGTGGCACGCGCTGTGCCGGTAGCGACGTCCCACAGGCGCGCGGTCTCATCGGTCGAGGTGGTGGCGAAGAGCGTCCCGTCCGGGGAGAACGCCCCGCGCTTGACGGTATCGTCGTGGCCGGAGAGGGTAGCGCGCGCGGTCCCGGCGCGAATGTCCCACAGCCGCGCGGTTCTGTCGTTGGAGATCGTGGCGAGCAGCGTCCCGTCCGGGGAGAACGTCGCCGAGGTGACGCTGTCGGTGTGGCCGCTGAGCGTGGCGTGCGGCGTGCCGGTCGCGACGTCCCAGAGCTGCGCGGTCTGGCCGGAGACGGTGGCCAGCAGTCTCCCGTCCGGGGAGAACGCTATCCCCCACACCCCCCACATCGCGTTGCTGTGCGCGAGAGTGGCGCGCGGGGCTTCGGTCGCCACGTCCCAGAGCTGCGCGGTCCCGACAGGGGAGCCGCCAACGAAGACGGTGGCGGTCGACAGCAGCGGGCTCCGGACGCACCCACTGTCCCACCGTCCCGACCCGGGTAGCACCGCGGGAACTGAACCCGGAGGGCCGGGACCGGCGGGACTGGGACCGGTGGACAGGCGGGCATAGATTCAGGCTGTGCCAATACGCGATCTTGCCTACACCGTGTACTCCCGTCGGCTCCGCGCGTCGCTCAAGGGAGCCGAGCTACCGGGGCACGTCGGCCTGATCATGGACGGCAACCGGCGCTGGGCCCGCCAGATGGGGATGGCCAATCCCAGCCTCGGCCACAAGTTCGGCGCCGACCATGTCGAGGACGTGCTGTCGTGGTGCGAGGCGGCCGGGATCAAGCACGTGACCGTCTTCGTCTGCTCCACCGAGAACCTCGCCCACCGCGACGATGCCGAGATCGCCTTCCTCATGCGGGTCATCGAGCAGGTTGTCTCCGACAAGATCGCGACTCCCGATCCGGCGTGGCAGATGCACATCGCCGGGCTACTCGACGCGCTGCCGGACAGCACCGCCCGCGCACTCAAGAACGCCGAAGAGGTCACCCGATCCTGCTCGACAGGGGCACACGTCACCCTCGCCGTGGGGTACGGCGGCCGGCAGGAGGTCGTCGACGCGTTCCGGGCCCTCCTGCACGAGCAGGCCGAGACGGGCGGCTCGCTGGCCGACCTGGCCGAGACCCTCACCGCCGAAGACGTCGCCCGCCACCTCTACACGGCCGGCCAGCCCGACCCCGACCTGGTCATCCGCACCAGCGGCGAGCAGCGCATGTCGAACTTCCTGCTCTGGCAGAGCGCCTACTCCGAGCTGTACTTCTGCGAGGCGTACTGGCCCGCGTTCCGCGAGATCGACTTCCTGCGGGCGCTACGCAGCTACGCCGCCCGTGGCCGTCGCCACGGCGCCTAACCTGGCGGCTTCCCGACGGCCTGCCGGCTCTGCCGCCGGTTCGTCGCCCGGCGCCACCGCCGGCGCGCCCAACCTCCAGGTGGATGTCGCGCAGCGCGAGCGGCTCATCGTCGCGTGGGTCGACGGGCATGCCGGGCCGGACGGTCTACCAGTTCCGCCCGAACTGCAACGCCGCCCTACCAGCCGAGGACCAGCCCACCGACAGCCAAATCCGGCCGCAGCAGCACGGCCACCACTGCCATGCCACCGGCCGACCCAAGATGCCCCTTCTCGGTCGGCCCGGCTACGCGGCCACGACGATCGCAGCGCCGTCAACAGTCGAAGACCGACCAGCAGATCTCGTTGCGCAACCGCTGGTCGTCCAACACGAGCTCGCGAATCGCATCCGGGAGCTGCTCACGCTGCCAACGGCACTCAAATCGGCCGACGCTCTCAGCCTCACCTACCGGCGCCCCCGCACGCACAGCCTTGATCGCGTAGGCCGCCGCACCCAGCTCGTGAGCAGGGACATGCGCCACCACCCCAGCCTGACCGGCGGCGAATGCCGCGTGACGAGCCGCTCCGCTCAACACCCTTGCCGCAGCCATGGCATGGCCGCCCGCCGCGCGGGACTGCGACATCCTGATCTCGCCGCGCGCCCATGCCCGAATCTGCTCGATCGCCTGACGGGGCCGGGGGTCCGCGGGCTGCACCGACTCGAAGAGGTGCCGAACGTGCTCCGCGCACACCGCCGCCCACAGAGCCAGGAGCCGATGGTCGGAATCCACGAGCGTCCCCCCGCGGCGAAGGGTGATGAACCGGGAGTCGCGGTCCTTGGGCAGGATCACAGTTCGACCGTAAGGCGATGCTGCCGAGCCCTCAACGCCGGGTTAGGGCGCGCATGGCGTCCTGCCCCCGCAGCTGGTCAACCCGCTCAGGAACCCGGAGACCCAGGTCCGCGCTGAGCCCCACGTCCGGATTCCAGCCATTGACCCCGCAGCATGCCCCCATGGCCGGGAACGGGTAGCCGTCGTCGGCCACCACCGGGGCAGGTTCTGACAACCACCAACAGCCCGCATCGACGCCTGACGCAAGGTCCGACCGCGCGGGAAATGACAGATCGGCGAGAACCGTGCCCGGACAGTTCGACGAGAAGAACATGAACGATCAGCTCATGGCATCACCGGTGGACATGAGAGACGAGAACCTACAGATTTATTCACACCGGCTGCGGAAGCCCCCCACGATGTTGCTCACCTGGCCTGGCTACACCGCCGCCCATCCCCGCCGCCGAATCCTTGGCGCCGCAGATGCGCCAACCGGCAGCGCTTAGTGCCCGTCCGCAGCTGGACTAAAGATCGTTCCGATCCGTGCCCCGGCTGTCCGAGGGCCCAGACCGGACCGCTGATCGAGGTAGCGTCCGGCTCAGTATAGGCCGGTTGGCTCGGCTGGACGACCCTCTGGCCGCCTCTCGGACGAGTTGCCCATCGTTTTGCCGCCGATGCGGCTAATACAGCTCATCGTCCTATAGTCGTTAGCAGCGAAGGTTTCGGGGCGTCGAGAGGAACGGTTGTGGATCTGCCGGACTGGGTCGAGCAACTATGGGGCGAACTGCGTTTCAAGGAGTTGGTCGGGCAGGAGTCCGGTGAAGGTTTCCAACGCTTGTTTCAACAGGTCATGAAGGCCGTTGACGGCGATGACTTCGCCGAAGTAAGGCCGGTAGGAAAGCACGGTGACTTTAAATGCGACGGCTGGGGAATGGAATCATGGACCTGCTATGCAGTCTATGGTCCATTCACTCGCAAGACCCCTGCCCAGGTACGCCTCAAGTTTGCTCGCGATCTTCATGGCGCCACGCGATCCTGGCCCAACATGCGAGCATGGCGGCTTGTTCACAACGACGTTGCCGGGCTCAGTGCACTGGTAGTGGCGGCCCTCGCGTCTCTCCGCGAGGAAGTTGATATGAATGCTCGACAGGTAAGAATCTTGCCGCCATGATGTGACCGGCCCCGGTAGATGGCAGGGTTCCAGCCGCGTTGTTTGGCAGGGTCGATGATCGAGTGGCCTACCGCTCCGCCGTTGCTGGGGCGTGCTGGCCGATGATCCTGCGATCGTCTTCGGTGGCTGGGTGCTGAGGGGCAGGGGGTGTGGCTGGGTGGGTATGGTGATCGGCCATGGCCGAGCCTGCCCCGAGCTATCTGGCTACTGTCGCGGCGGCGTACGACGGCGTGGCCGAGGTCTATGCCGAGCGTTTCGCTGACGTTCTCGACCGCCAGCCGTTGGAGCGTGCGCTGCTGGTCGCGTTCGCCGACATCGTGCGCGATCTTGCCGGTCCGGTCGCGGACCTTGGCTGTGGGCCCGGCTATGCAACGGCCTACCTGCACAGGTTGGGGCTGGACGTGTTCGGTGTGGATCTGTCGGCGGCGATGGTCGCCCTGGCACGAAGCTCCTATCCAGGGTTGCGGTTCGATGTGGGCACGATGACCGCGCTGGATCTGCCGGACCGCACGCTCGACGGTGTCCTCTGCCGCTACTCGCTCATCCACACCGCGCCCGCCGACATCCCCGCCATCCTCGCCGAGGTCCACCGCGTCCTGGCGCCTGGCGGCCACCTGCTGCTCGGTTTCCTGGCTACAGACGAGTCCGCGGCCGGGGTGCATGCCTACGACCATCGGGTGACACGCGCCTACCGCTGGCCGCCTGACCACCTCGCGGGGTTGGTGAGGCAGGCGGGGCTTGTCGAGGTCGCCCAGCTGGTGCGAGCACCGGTGGACGAAGAACGCGGCCGGCAGGCACAGCTCTTGGCCCGCCGTCCGTAGGAGACATAAGACTTTCACCGGACTACCTGCGGCTGGTTCGTGGAGGGCAGGCGGGGGTCAGGTTCCGATGACGAGGACTTGGGACCGAAAGATCTATGGTGGCTGTTACGGCAAGCATCTGCCGAAGCGAGAGCTTCTGTGCTTGGGACCCATGGATGGCGGTTGAACCGAATCCGGCTCCAAGACTTCAGCGGCGTAGGCGATGATCCAGTGTCGCTCGCTGCGGGCCGATCAGTAGCGCAACTCCTGGACGGCTTCGTCGATCCCCTAAACGCGAAGGCATTCGCCGGAACGCTTACCATGTTCCTACTCGGCGACGACGACACATTCGAGAATCAGACGGGCCTACTGGAACAACGCTGCCAAGATGATCAATTTGAAACGATGCTCACGTCGATCTCGTTCTGCGTCAAGGCCGTACAGCTGTGGGAAGCGGCGACCGGAGAGAAGCCAGAACTATGGGCCGAGATGTTGATCTACTCCGGATTGACCATCCCCTACATCACGCAAATTGTGATGTCAGCACGGTACGGGACCGCGATGGACGTGCCTGTGCCCGGCCACCCGGAAGATCAGCAGAAGATCACAATGAACCTTGGCCGGGTTACCGCGATGACTCTTCAGTTGACGGCCGATCATCGTCGACCTGATCCGCTGGTATCGGTCTTGCAAGATCTTCTGATAAGCGTTCAACGAGAGCCACCGCCGACCTGCGACGAGAGTGAACCGCGTGGCCGATAGGCATCACTCCGCCCAGTCCCGTCCTGATCGCCGTAGCTCATGATATAGGGTGATCCGCTGCTGACCTCCTACACCGGGAGCGGCGGAATTTATCGTCATGGTCGGCGCCGCCATAAACTCGCCGATCTACTCTTCGTGTGGACGGGGTCGCGGCGTCCGGCGATGTAGTTGGTACTGAGATCCGGCAGGGCTCGTCGCAGTCGAGCATGTGGTAGGCCGCGACGGTGATCGACTGTCTGATAGTGACGCGGGCCCTTGGACTCGATCAGCGCGGTGACCGCCCACCGCGAGTGCGCAGCTCTGGCCACCCACGACCGACGACTTCGCACCCGAGCCACTCATCAAGATCTGAGCGAAGTGCCTTTTCCGGCTTGGCTGATCGCCATCTCCCGCTTCGAGGGGACGAAGCGTGGCCACCGATTGTAGCCAACCTGGGGGTCATTCGCTCTCAGCGACCGGATGTAGGCAACCTCGACTCGGCTCACCTCTGCGTCGGTCGCCGTATCGGACTCCCACAGAATCTCTTTCCTGACCGTGAAGTCTCGGCGTTGCTCCGGCGTAAAGTCCTGTTCCACCCGGCGACCGTCTACGCTCCCGAAGTACGTGAGTGTGCCGGTCAGGTCCTTCCCGATGTAGATCTTTCCGTTCGGATACGTGATCCTGTAGACGACCTTCACGCCGATCATTTTACGCAGTGCCGCAGGCCTCATGAGAGACCAGCAACCCCAGCGCCGGCTGGACCGGGCGACGTTTCAGGTTCCCATCAGGAAAGCTTTTCGTCCCGAACGAGTCGGCGCCCCGCATCTCTGGGTCTTGGGCGCTCTTTCTTGTCTTCCTCCAGGAGACGGACCATCTCCGCGATACGGACCGGACGTTGGTCGGGACGACGCCTTGTCGCGTCGATCCAGGTCAGGTACCCCTTACGGTAGAACTGCGCGAGCGAGTCGAAGAAGGCACCAGCCGCTGGCGAAGCCTCCAGCGCCGCCGCGACGTCAGGCGCGAGGCTATGGCGTTGCGGACCCTCCGCTTCGATCACCACATCGGCCAGCCGTTCTGAAGAGGTGCGACGCGAGTTCCACGCCGGCCCGAGCACAACGACACGCCCCGTGCCGTCAACGACACCGCGGAACCGGCACCCGTCGATGACTCCAGTGACGTGGTGGCGGGGCTTGTGACCCCAGACCTCGTCGGGATCGAAGGGGATCGGTACGTGCGTGCGTCCCTGCCCGTCCACGGTGAGCGAGGCGGTGAACCGCCTTGTCCCCCGCGACGCCTCGCTGCCCGCGACAGAGTCGGCCACCACTCCAGTCACAGCGGCTCTCCTTCCCAGTGTTCAACGGATCGGCGACTGGCAGCGCGGGCGCGCCAGAGCTCCTGCCGCAGACCGCCCACCGGCGTCGGCCACCGACTAGATTAAGCCGCCGGCAGCGCCAGATCCGACGTGACGAGCAGCAGCGGCGGCTGATCTTCGGATGCATGCCGCCCGTCTCGGCGCAACGGGAGAGCCGCCCACCTCTGACAGGCGCCACGTGCGCCGGCCCAACCGGCGACGCCGAGCCACTATGCGGGAACCATCCGTGCGAACGCTACGAGGGTTTCATGCGCCCGTCAGAAGGCGGAGCAGGCGGACTCCGGGCATCCTTTCCGCCGCCTTGACCGGCATGTCGAAGATCTCGGGCGGGCCGAAGACCGGTGCGTTGGTGGGCCGGCGGGTGTACGGGGCCCAGCCGTAGTCGACGCCGTCAGCCGCGTCGTAGGCCGTCCAGGCCACGGTCTCCTGTTCGCCGGGGCGCAGCGGGTGGTTGGAGACGGCTCGCGCCTGCACCGTGCCGGGAACGGTCTCGACGATCACCTGTGGGACCGCGAAGGCGAACCGGTGGGCGT